>JAUVZN010000020.1 GCA_030602545.1 Candidatus Aerophobota bacterium | reverse complement strand
CAAAATTATGTTCTCGGAATTCAGTGATAATTTTTGAGCCAGAGCTTCTTTTAGCTCGCGCCCGGCTCCGTCAGGATAAAAATATATCTGAGAGGCACAATCCCTGACGGCCTGAATCGCCTTAGCCGACGGACCGAGAGGGTTCTCATTGGAGGCGAGTTTAATGACTTTTTTCAATCCAAACTCTCTCTTGACTTCCTCTAGAGGTCTGCCTGGCTGATATGGCCTGATCCTCATAATTTGAGAGCCAACCAGCTTGGAAAAAATGTACTCTTTCAAAGCTCTCCTCTTTTCTGGAACAGGGTGATAACTTACAACATCCTAACCTAACTGTCAAGAATATCTCGGGACTCTTCCCCTCTCTCGCTGCATATCCGCTTTACATCGTCTCTGCTCATCTTCTCGAGTATGCCTGCGGCACCCTACGGGCGGGAAAGACTTGAGGACCTTGAAGGGGGAAATATCCCCCCTCAACGCTCGCTATTGCTCGCTGCTCCCCCTGGATTCAAAATCTGCAGAGCTGACTCGTTAAGGTAGTTGATATAATGCTCCTTCGGGGAAAGTCCCTCGATACCTGTATAAATCTCCTGAATACTAGTACTTTCTTGGGGAATCAAGACTGGGTCACCCTAAAAGGTATCAAGTTTATTCTAGAAAAAATGGCAGGGAAAAAGTCGGTAGCTTAGATCAAGGTCCTGGAAGGATGGTGCCGGGAGGGGGATTTGAACCCCCATGGACTTAATGTCCACATGGCCCTCAACCATGCGCGTCTACCACTTCCGCCATCCCGGCTCATTATTTAGTTTTCTTCCTTTTTCTTTTGTTCTCTTGTTTGCTCAAGATATTCAAGGGGAAGTTTTTCCCTTGAATATCTTGAGTTTTGGAAATCTTGCGCTCTTACAAACAACTTACTTTTTAAGTAACGAATTTTTCCCTGTTTTCAATCATTGGAATTTTATTGAAATTCCGATGATTTGAGAATAGCAGCAGTCCCCAGTGCAATAACAAATAATAAAAAAGCTGGGTGAATCATCAATAATATATCAAATCTACCTAAAAATGTAAATGCCAGCGTTTTTAAATAGCAGGAGGGGCCTGTCACTTCCTCCAGGTGGAGGGAAGGAAAAGAACCAGCACCGTATAAATCTCCAGACGGCCTAGAAGCATGTTGAGGCTGAGGATTCCCTTGGCTAGTGGGGGGAAGAAGGCATAATTTTTGGAGGCTCCTACTAACCCGAGACCCGGTCCAACATTTCCAATAGTGGCCGCTGAAGCCGCCACCGAACTTACTATATCAAAGCCCAGTTTCATTAGGATGAGGGAAGAGACGAGAAAAACAAGGATGTAGAGGATAAAAAATCCTGTGATGCCGGTAATTACTGCTTCTTCTACGGATTTATCTCCTAATCTTACCGGGATAATTGCCGTAGGATGTACAAGACGAAGCAGCTCCTGGTAACCTTTCTTTAGGAGGATGATAATTCTTATATTCTTTATCGCTCCTCCCGTAGACCCAGCACAGCCACCTATGAACATGAGAAGGAGAAGAACACCCCGGGACAGGGGTGGCCAGAGGTCAAAATCCTGGGTAGTAAATCCCGTGGTAGTATTAATGGAAACCACTTGAAAGGCGGCGTATCTGAAAGAGGACCATACAGATTTATAGGTCCCGCCCCACAGATTGAGAGTTACCAGGAGGATAGCGGCAATTACCACAAAGCTATAGAATCTGAATTCACTATTTTTAAATAGTCTTCTTGGGTTTCCTTTGAGGAAATAATAATACAGAGCAAAGTTTCCTCCGGCTAAAAACATAAAGCAGGTGATGACGGTTTCTGCTCCAGGACGGTCAAAAAAACCGATATTCAAAGTGTGAGAGGAGAATCCTCCTGTAGGCATGGTGCTGAACATGTGAATGAAAGAATCAAAGAGAGAAAGCCCGGTCAGTTTTAATAGAAGGACTTCGCTAAAGGAAAAAAGAAGGTAAATTCCCCACATGATTTTCGCCGTTTCAGCGATACGGGGTTTTAGTCTTTCTGGTGAAGGTCCGGGGGATTCAGCTGCCAGAAGTTGCATTCCTCCCACGGCAAGCTTGGGAAGGATGGCTATACCCAAAACAATGATGCCCATCCCCCCCAGCCACTGGGTAAAGTTTCTCCATAAGAGGATACCGTGAGGCTGAGATTCAATATTGGTCAGAACAGTTGCTCCGGTAGTGGTAAACCCGGACATACTTTCAAAGTAAGCATCGACAAAGCTGGAGAAGGTTCCTACCAAGAGAAAGGGGATAGCCCCAAAAAGCGCCACTACTACCCATCCCAAGCTCACGATGGCAAAGGCCTCTCTATGTCTAATCTCCTCATCTTTAGCTCGGGAACAAAGCTTTTCTATCAAATACCCGCTAAAGAGGGTTAGGGCTGCCGAGATAGCCAGGGGAAGAAAATCCGGCTCTCTGTAGACGAGGGATACTATACAGGGTATACCCATCAAGGCGCCCAGGAACTTTGTCAGTTTTCCTACTGAATAGAAAACCACCTTAAGGTTCATTTCCAAAGGTTAACCTAGCCAAAGAGCTTTTCTACTTTCTTGACAGCCTGGGGCAGGGTTAAAACGATCACTCGATCATTGGGGAGTATGGTGGTGTCTCCCCGGGGAATGATGACCTTACGCTCCCGGACGATAGCTCCTATCAGGGCTTCCCCAGGGAAGGCGGTATCTCGAAGGGCTTTTCCGGCAATCTTAGAACCCTCTTTGACCAGGACTTCCAGGATCTCTCCTTTGCCTTCTTCTAAAAGGGATAAAGAGAGCACTTTCTCCCCTCGAATGTAGCGCATTACTTCACTGGCAGCCGCCAGTGGGGGGTTGATAGCCATGTCGATCCCGACTCTCTCTACTATTGGAGTATAATCTATTTTTCTTGAAAGAATGATTACTTTCTTACAGCCCAGATTCTTAGCGCAAAGGGAAGCTAATACATTGATTTCATCATCCCGGGTCAGGGCAACAAAGTAATCAGCCTCCTCCACTCCCGCTTCCTTGAGAACTTCTCCACTGGTACCATCACCTTTAAAAACCAGGACATTGGATAACTCCTGCGCCAGTTCTAAGGATCTTTGTGGGGAAGTCTCGATAAGACGAAGGGAAATCCCCCGGCGGGAGAGTTCCTTTAAAAGGTAATATCCTATTCTTCCTCCTCCCAGAATAATTACTCTCTTGGTTCTTGGCTCCGAGGGTCCCACCAACCCTTCTAATTCTTTGAGAGCTTCTTTTATTCCTAAACCGATGACGTAATCACCTGCTTGAATCAAGGTATCTCCCCGTGGAATGGTGAGTTTCCCTCCTCTTGAAAGAGCAATCAGAATCCATGAGGATAGTCTCTCCAGTTCGCTCAATATTTTTCCTTCGAGGGACGATCCCTTCTTTACCTCTAACTTCAGCAGCTGGACCCTTCCTTCGCCAAAGATTTCTGAGAGAGAGGCAAAAGGTACCTCGATCAACTGAGCAATCTTATGAGCCACCACTTTTTCAGGATATACAGTGTATAATCCCTTCTCTTTGAGCAGAAGGGGATTGTCCAGATGTTGAGGATCACTAATTCGCACAACCACTCTGGGGACTCCATATACTTTGGCTAAAAGAGAAGCCATGATGTTCACCCGGTCATCGTTAGTAACAGCAGTGAAAAAATCTGACCCCTTAATTCCCCCTTCCTCCAGGACTCTATGGCTGGACCCATCTCCCAGAATGGCCAAAACATCTAAAGAGTTCCTTACCTGATGAAGGACCTCCTCCCGATTATCGATGAATACTATACTGTGGCCCTCATTGGATAGGCTCTGAGCAATGTGGAATCCTGTTTTCGTTGCTCCGACAATAATTATCTTCATTAGTCTCTTCTCTCCCGTATTACTCCGAAATGGTGACCCTTCTTTCCCCCATGGTTAAGATGATAACAGCTTTTCCAATCGAAGTCAAGTTTTGGGTAGGGCCCACTAACTTCACTCTTGACAAAAGCGGCAAAGATTATATTCTAAATCATCATAATTCTTGCAAAAATTATGATGATTTAAAAAACAAAGGAAAAACCTTAGTTAAAACAGAAGATATTCAAGGGTCGAAGCACTTTTCTTGAATATCTTGATCTTTGAAAATAGATAGGGGGTGATGGCGATTAACTCGATCAATCTGATCTATGTTTTGTTAGGAAGCTTAGGGGGATGGGCAGTAGCTACTGTTCTCAATAGGGCAAGAGCGAGGTCTTTGTTTAATAAAGCCCAGGAAAAGTTAGCCCAGGTAGAGGAGGAAACAAGGGGTAAGAGAAGGGAAATTGAGCTGGAGAGAAAAGAAGAACTCCATCGAGTAAGGGCTGAATTCGAGAAACAGACGCAATTAAAAAGAGAGGAACTAAGTGGGCTATCTAAGAGGTTAGTAGAAAGAGAAGAAATTCTAGATCGTCGATTGGAGAAACTGGAGAAGGATAGCAAAGAGCTACTTTTAAAAGAGAGGAGTCTAGAGAGAGACAAAGAACAAATAAAGATTCTTGAAGAGAGACACAAAAGAGAACTGGAACAGGTAGCCGGTATCTCCTCAGAAGAAGCCAAGAAGATTCTTCTAGAGAACATTAAAAAAGAAGCTAGAGAAGAAGCTAATCAGATTATTCAAAAGGCGGAGAGAGAAGCTAAGGAGGTAGCAAGCAGAAAGGCAAGAGAGATTGTCTCCATCGCCATTCAACGCCTTGCTGTGGACCAGGTGGTGGAATCTACGGTTTGTGCGGTGACCTTACCTAACGATGAGATGAAGGGTAGAGTAATTGGAAGAGAAGGGAGAAATATAAGAACATTTGAGGCTCTTACAGGGGTGGATTTGATTGTAGACGATACTCCTGAAACAGTGGTTATATCCTGTTTTGATCCTCTGCGAAGGAAAATTGCGGAGGTAAGCCTGCAGCGTCTCATTTCTGATACTCGGATCCATCCAGCCCGAATTGAGGAGATAGTGGAAAAAGCCAAAAAGGATGTGGAAGAGATTATGCAGGAAGAGGGACAGCGAGTGGTCTTTGATATGGGAATTTCCGATCTTCCTTTAGAGCTCGTTAATCTATTAGGGAAGCTAAAGTTTCGTACTAGCTACGGGCAGAATGTACTGGAGCACTCCAAGGAGGTCTCCTATATTGCAGGTATTATGGCTGCGGAATTAGGAATGGATCCTGCTCAGGCAAAAAGAGCCGGCCTTCTTCATGATATTGGAAAGGCTGTTGATCAGGAAGTGGAAGGTCCTCATGCCGTGATTGGTTCTCATCTGGTTAAACGGTATGGTGAGGACTCCGCTGTTGCTCATGCTGTGGCGGCTCATCATGAGGATGAACCCGCCAGAAACACCCTAGCGGTGTTGATTCAAGCCTCAGATGCCATATCCGCGGCTCGGCCTGGAGCAAGACGGGAGGTTCTGGAGGCTTATCTTGAGCGGCTAGAGAATCTGGAGAAAGTAGCCAACTCTTTTCCTGGGGTAGATAAGGCCTATGCTATTCAGGCCGGGAGGGAAGTGCGCATAATTGTTCATCCTGAGCAGATTAGCGATGAGGAAGCGGAGAGGTTATCTCGAGAAATTTCCGGCAGGATAGAAAAAGAACTCACCTATCCCGGACAAATTAAAATCACTGTGATCAGAGAGCATCGTGCCGTAGAATATGCCAAATGAAAAAGGATCCGTTTAAACTGGGTATCATGGGAGGAACTTTCAATCCCATTCATCATGGTCACCTTGCTGCTGCCGAATTCGTTAGAGAGGAATTCAAACTAGACGAGATTCTTTTCGTTCCCTCAGGAAAGCCTCCTCATAAACATAAGAGTGACATTGCGTCTCCAGAACATCGTTGGACCATGACTCTTCTTGCTACCGGTACCAATAAATGCTTTTCTGTCTCCTCGGTAGAAATCGACCGAAGAGGTAAGTCTTACACCGGGGATACCATTCTCGAGTTAAAGGAGATCTATGGTGCTAGGTCAGATTGTTACTTTATTACCGGGGCCGATGCCATCGCTGAGATATCTACCTGGCATAAGTCAGGCAATCTATCGGAGTTGGCTAAATTCATTGCTGTTTCGCGACCAGGATATAAGCTAGATATGAGTAAGATTGATTCTCGTTTTCACCGATGTACTTATTTGGTTGAGGTTCCGGCTCTAGCTATCTCTTCTACTGAGATCCGGGAGAGGATAAGGAGGGGAAAAACTATCAAGTATCTTGTGCCTGAAATAGTGGAGAAGTACATTTATAAAAATAAATTGTACCAGGGGGTTTGAAAGAACCTAGAGCCGTCTTTTTGCTAAAGGAGGCGTGGAAGAAAAAGGGGCAATCTCATTATACTAGGAGTGCATGGATAGTTTTGAGAGAGCTCCAGGAGGATGCGAGTCTGGGGTAAAAGGTATATGGTCACTGTTGAAATTCAGAGCGGAGGCCTGACAGTTTGATCTCTGAGCAGTTAGCTAGAGATGTTATCAGGATAGCTGAGGATAAAAAAGCCAAGGATGTAGTTGTTCTTAATCTCAAGGGAATCTCCATAATGAGCGATTATTTTGTTATCTTGAGTGGTGAATCTTCTGTACATATGCGAAGCATTGCTCAAGAGCTGGGAAGGAAATTGAGGGAAGAGAAAGTAAGACTTATTAATCCTAAGGATTTCATGAATGATCGCTGGATCCTTATGGATTTTGGTGCGGTAGTGGTGCACATATTTTCTGAGAAAGGGAGGCAGTTCTATCAGCTGGAAAGACTGTGGGCTGATGCAAAGAAGATGGTATAGAAGAGGGGGCATAGCTCAGTTGGGAGAGCGCGTCCTTGGCGTGGACGAGGTCGGGGGTTCGAATCCCCCTGCCTCCACCAGATCCTTTGTCCTTGAAGAGAAACATAGAAAGGGGGATTCGAAGCCGAGCCGAACGCATCCGGGGGATGAAAAGTGAGCGTAGCGAACGACAGTGAGGCCGGCCGGCTTCGGAGAAGTAGCGAAGCGACGGGGGAGAAGGAATCCCCCTGCCTCCACCAGATAAAACTTGGGATAATGAGGAAAAATCCCCAGGAGAGTGGGAAATGAGGCGGACAAGATAAAGTTCAAAATAAGGGATTTTGTGGCAGAGAAAAACTGAAGCCTGTTGGTAGAGTCAACTGGAGGGAATCAAGACAGAAGCAAAGAAGGAGTCGGTAATGAAGCGGCTAAATAGAAAGTTCCTGGTAGCAGTGGCGGGGATTCTGATCCTGGGACTGGCCGGGAGTGTTGTCTTAGCCCAGGAGCGGCCCCAGAGTGTGGTGAGTACTAGCGATATGGGAGACTGGTCTTGGGGTCGATAAACATGGTGGAGTACGAGAGGGCTATCGGTGCGGGTATGAGTTTCTACGTTGCGGCAGGGATTGGTTGGGGTGACATTTTTGGTGCAGCAATGAGCATTTTTTCGGTAACGTCGGGAATAAAGAAGTACCTTCGTGATACAGCCCCCGAGGGCTTCTGGTTTGGTGGTTTTGCTGGTTTCTTTTCAGCAAGAGTATGGGGGGAGTTTGCTAGCGGTTTCGCTGGCGGAGGCAACGTTGGATACAAGTCCTTTATTACGGACAGGCTGACTATTGAGGGACGCCTCGGCGGAATGTTTCTTACGTCGTCGGAGTTAAGGTTCTTCGACCCGGCAGCCGGAGTGAATGTAAGTTATGCTTTCTAGATAATTGGGGTGGAGACTCCTCGGCTTGCCATGCGCGAGAAGTAGAGCATCTGGGGCAGTTGGAAAAAAAGAATCTTTAAAGGCGAGCCGGTGTAAAAAGTCTTTGCTTTGCACCGGCTATTTTGCTGTCTAAAGTTATCAATTGATGAGCGGATGGGGACATGGCAGGGCCAATATGGGGAAAGTTTAACCTTGCAGATTAGGACGCAGTTCAGGGAGTGAAAAATGAGCTCAAGACGAAGCGATGAGATAAAAAAAGGAGTGGAGAGAGCTCCTCACCGGGCTCTTCTTTACAGCACCGGTCTGGGGAAAAAAGATCTAGAGAGGCCCTTTGTGGGAATTATCTCCAGTTTCAGCAGTCTGGTGCCTGGTCATGCGGGGATGAGGGAACTGGAAAGATTCATTGAAAAGGGAGTGGAAGCCGGAGGGGGAACTCCCTTTATTTTTGGAGTTCCCGCTATTTGTGATGGGATAGCTATGGGACACGGAGGAATGAGATACTCCCTTCCTCTAAGGGAGCTGGTGGCTGATTCTATCGAGTCAGTAGCCCAGGCACACTGTCTTGATGGACTGGTCCTTTTGACTAATTGTGACAAAATTACCCCTGGATGTCTCATGGCTGCTGCCCGAGTCAATATTCCCACTATCATCATTACTGCTGGTCCTATGCTTTCAGGAAGATACCAGGGGAGAAGACTCTCTTATGTCCGGGATACCTGGGAAGCTTTGGGTAGGCTGAAGGCTGGTGAGATAACTGAAGAGGACCTTATCTCACTGGAAAAAGAAGCTTGCCCCGGCATAGGTTCCTGCCAGGGGCTCTACACCGCTAACAGTATGGCTTGCCTTGCTGAGGTTCTGGGGTTGAGCTTGCCGGGCTCTGCAACAGCCCTGGCTGTTTCTGCGAAGAGACGCCAGCTTGCCTATGAGAGCGGGAAAAGAGTTGTGGGAATGATAGGGGAGGATCTTTTTCCCAGGAAAATTATGGTTAAGGAAGCTTTTGAGAATGCCGTACGGGTAGATATGGCTCTGGGAGGATCCACTAACACAGTCCTGCATCTTCTGGCTATTGCATATGAGGCAGGAGTTGAATTGTCTTTATCATTATTTGATGAAATGAGCCGCCAGATCCCTCATTTAATTAATCTTCGGCCGGCGGGTGAGAATTTTATGGAAGATCTGGAGGAGGCGGGAGGGATTCCGGGACTCCTTAATACCCTTCAAGGCTGTTTAGCTGATTATCCCACCGCATCTGGCAAAGCTATCAAAAGAATAGCTGAGGAAGGTCGGGTTTACAACCGAGAAATAATCAGAGACCTGGCTAACCCCTATCATAGGGAAGGGGGTATCGCCGTCCTTTATGGATCTTTAACTCCTGAAGGTGCTGTGGTGAAACAGTCCGCCATAAGTGAGAAGATGAGAAAGTTTGAAGGAAAAGCAAGGGTCTTTGGGAGTGAAGAAGAAGCTGTAGGGGCCATTTATCAAGATCAGGTAAATGAAGGAGAGATCATCGTCATTCGTTATGAGGGCCCTAAGGGAGGGCCGGGGATGCGGGAGATGCTTTCTCCAACCTCGGCAGTGGTGGGAATGGGGTTATCCCAGAAAGTAGCCCTCATCACCGATGGTCGTTTCTCAGGAGGAACAAGAGGTCCCTGTGTAGGGCACATCTCTCCTGAAGCCCAGGAAGGGGGTCCCATTGCTCTTATAAAGGATGGGGATGAAGTATTGATTGACATTCCTGGAAGAAGATTGGAAGTGAATCTATCTTCACAGGAGCTGGAAGAGAGAAAAAGAAGCTGGCAGAGGCCCCCCTCTAAGATAAAAAAAGGCTATTTAGCTCGTTATAGCCGGCTAGTTGGCCCAGCCAGTCAAGGATCAGTGCTGGCCTAGGAAGTACTAAGGAGATGGGGGTGAGTTCATCTATTTCTTCAGCAAGACTTCTACTGCACATTTGCTGCGCTCCCTGTGCTATTCATGCCTTTTCCAAGCTGCGACGGAATTTCAAGGAAGTCTTTGGCTTCTGGTATAATCCTAATATCCATCCCTTTCTGGAATACGAAAGGCGCCTGAAAGCAGTTAAGATCTGGGTAGAAAGAGAAAAGATAAGGATTATCTATAAGGATGATTATGACCTGAAAGGTTTTCTTCGTCAGATAGCTTTTCGTGAAGAAGAACGCTGTCGGTTGTGCTATCACATGAGGCTGGAAAAGACGGCCATCGTGGCCCGGAAGGGAAAGTTCGACTGTTTTAGCTCAACTCTGCTGCTGTCTCCTCATCAGGATAAACATTTGCTCGAGGAGATTATGAGGGAAGTGGGAAAGGAGTACTCTGTTAAACCCTATCTGGAGCAGATTGAAGGGCGATGGCAAAAGGGTCTGAATCTATCAAGAAAAATGGGTCTATACCATCAACAATATTGCGGATGTATTTACAGTGAAGAGGAAAGGTATAAGCACAGCAAAGGGATCTCGGATAAACTAAAAGGTTTCTAAGACAGCATCAACCCAGAAAAGAGGAGGAAAGCGGACCCCCATTTTTACCACTTTTATAATTGATAGCCCAAGTCTTTAAGGGACTCCTTCCGCCGCCGCCATCCCTTTTTTACTGCTACTTGGAGGTCTAGATAGATGCGGCAGCCCAGGCGCTCTTCTATTTCGCCCCGAGCCATTTCTCCTATCATTTTTATCATTTTCCCTGCTCGGCCAATAAGGATACCCTTTTGCGAGGAATGCTCTACATGAAGGGTAGCCTGTATATAAATTAAGTCGTTTTTTCTCTGTTCGAATTGATTCACATTAACCAAGACCGAGTAGGGGATCTCCTGGCGAGCCAGACTAAATATTTTTTCTCTGATTAGTTCAGCTATCAGGACACGCTCGGGTTGGTCCGTAATTAAATCTGAACTGTAGTAGGGAGGATGGACTGGAAGATACTGGATCATTTCCCCTGCCAGAATAGATATGTTAGTTCCCTTTTTAGCAGAGATAGGGATGATGCGAACAAAAGGGAAAAGATTTTCGTAGTCCTGGCATAAGGAGCGGAGCTCTTTTTCTTTGATTTTGTCAATTTTGTTTATAGCCAGGAAGACTACTTTTTCTATCTTTCTCAGATTCTCTATGATGAACTTATCTTCTTCAGAAATAGACGAGGGATCTACTATAAGCACTATCAGATCCGTTCCTTTCAGCCCCCTAAGGGCCTGTTCAATAATATGTCTGTCAATAGGAGTCTTTGTCTCACTTAAGCGGACTATTCCCGGGGTATCGAGAAAGACTATTTGGGCTTCCTCAAAAGTAACTATTCCCCGGATGATGTTTCGAGTAGTTTGAGGTTTCTCAGAGATAATGGCGATCTTGTCCCCTACCAGATAGTTAATAAGGGTAGATTTTCCCACATTGGGTTTACCTATCAAACTAACGAATCCTGACTTGAAATTCATCCCTCTAATTCTTTGAAGTTTTCTTTAAAGTTTAAACTTATTCTTGATGTTGCAAGAAAATCGTGCCGAGATTAATGGAGACAAGAGGGGGCATAGAGCAGGATAGTAGAATCTTCCAGCATATAGTCCTGCTCGTTTTTGGATAAGAGGTACGAGATGCCTAAAGACGGGGAAGATACTCTTCTAATTCATAGGAGGTTACCTGGGATCGATATCTTTCCCATTCCGCTTTTTTATTTTCTATGAGTTTATAGAATAGATGCTTTCCCAGGGTTTTCTTTAGCCATTCACTTTTCTCGGCTATCTTTATAGCTTCCCATAGATTCTCGGGAAGGGAACCAATCCCCATTTTCTCTCTTTGCTCATCGCTCATTTTATAAACATTTTCTTTCACCGGAGGTACAAAATCATATTTTTTCTCTATTCCTTCCAATCCTGCTGCTAGCATTGCCGCATAGGCCAGATAGGGATTGCAGGCAGGGTCAGGTGATCTTAGTTCCACACGGGTAGCCTTCTCCTTACCCGGCTTGTAAGTCGGAACTCGAACAAGATCAGATCGGTTTGTCAGAGCCCAGGAAACATAGACGGGAGCCTCAAATCCAGGGACTAATCTTTTGTAGGAATTGACCCATTGATTCAACACCAGGGTAATTTCTGGGATATGTCTCAGGAGTCCCGCGATGTATCTTTTGGCTATCTCTGATAGGTGATGTTCATCGTCAGGATCAAAGAAGACATTAACACTTCCCTTGAAAAGAGACTGATGGATGTGCATGCCATTCCCACAGATCCCGTAAACTGGTTTTGGCATGAAGGTAGCATAGATATTATTTTTTAAGGCTATCTCCTTTATTACTAGCCGGGAGGTCATAGTACTGTCAGCCATAGTCAGAGCATCGGTGAACCTCAAGTCAATTTCATGCTGACTGGGAGCAACCTCATGATGACTACATTCGACCTCAATTCCCATTTTCTTCAGGGCGAAGACTGTTTCCTTACGGAAATCACTGGCCAGATCCTGTGGAACAAGATCAAAGTAGCCGCCATCATCCAGCCCTTGAAGAGGCATTTGGCTAGATTTGAAGTAAAAATATTCCAACTCTGGTCCCACATAGAAAGTGTATCCCAAATTAGCTGTTCTTTTGAGGGTTCTTTTTAAGACATATCGGGGATCTTCCTCGTAGTGAGTCCCGTTTGTCTGGAGGATATCACAGAACATCCGTGCCACCCCCCCAAATTGATCTGTCACCTGAGGGACGATACAGAAGGTTGAAGGATCTGGCATAGCCACCATATCGCTCTCTTCGATTCTAGTAAATCCTTCAATAGATGAGCCATCAAATCCTGCGCCGTCTTCCAGAGCTGTTTCCAGCTCCTCCAAGGGGATGGAGAAGCTTTTCAGAAATCCCAATATGTCGACAAACCACAGACGGACAAAGCTCACTTTGTGTTTCCGCGCCTCGTTTAGTACCCATTTTTTATCTTTGGTCTCCATCGTTTCTTAATCCTCCTTTTCTCGGGAAAAATTGAGAAGATTGACTTCCAGAGTGCACTCCGCTATTGTGTTTTCAAAAGCACCAAGCCTGGAATTAGCTTTGGTGATTGTATTCTTCCAGTACTCTTTCTTGAATGAGTTCCCTCAATTCCTGATTAAGGGGGTAGGCAGTATCTATAAATTCTCCATTGGGCAGTTTACGAGAAGGCATAGCCACGAAAGGACCGTCCTTTCCCTGGATCACCTTGAGTCCGTGAACCCGGAATGAATCATCAAAAGTTATGGTTGCCCAGGCTTTAAACCTGTCTTTGCCCTCAACTTTCCTGATCTTTACTTCCGAAATCTTCACCCTAGGCCTCCTTGACACTTTTATCAGTGGTTTGTACCGTATAGACTCTTACTTTACTTCCTAATCCACCACGGATACTCTTTGCTCTCTCTTCATCTTCCGCCACTGCGAAGATAATAGACCCACTCCCCGTCATTAAGGCACCTGTTGCTCCTGCTTCTATGAGTTTGGTTTTGATGTCTTGCAGGGTGGGAAATCTTTTGATAACCACCTCCTCCAGCTTATTATACAGAGGAAATTTGTTTACCCCCCTCATCCCTTCCTCTTTAATCAATTCTTTAATGAGTTTAATATTTAGCCTCTTTTTTGTCAATTTTCCCTCGACTCTGGAATACACCCAGGAGGTAGAAATAGAGATCCCGGGATCTACCAGGATGAACCAGGCATCTTTTAGAAGAGGAAGGGGGATAATCTTCTCTCCTCTTCCTCGAACCAGGGCTGTCCCTCCTGCCAGGCAAAAGGGAACATCTGATCCTAATTCAGGAGCCAATTTTGAGAGGTCTGAGAAAGGAATATCCATTTGGAAAAGCTTCCTCATACCTATGAGAGTGGCGGCGGCATCGGCACTACCTCCTCCCAGTCCTGATTCTACGGGAATATTCTTTTGAATCTCTATTTCCAGTCCCTGTTTCGTTCCCAGCACTCTTAACAGACTTTCTGCTGCCCGATAGCAGATATTTCCTTCATCCAAAGGAACTTCCGGGTGAGTGCACGTAATCTTGATTCCCCTCCTTCTGGGCCTCAAAGTGAGCTTATCGTATAGTTTTACCGACTGAATAATGGATTCAATCTCGTGGTAACCGTCACTGTGTCTGCCCAGTATATCCAGATAAAGATTAACCTTAGCTGCTGCCTGGAGGGTCAACTCCTTCAATTCTTTTATCCTTAAGAGGAGATTGGATCCCCTGGTCTTTCTCACATTCTGAAGATAAGAACCGAGCTCGACTTAAAGGAAGAAGGAAGTTTTCTTGGATGCATAATATCTCTTCAATACCTTGGGTTTTATAAATCTTGTGTAAATTCGAATGGAAGGACCTTCTCAGTATGGGAATGTTGAAATTCCCATGCTGAGAATTAGTGGTTAGCTACATTCCGTGTACCCGCAGGATTTACAGACAAAGCATCCCCCTTCGTACTCAATGATGCTGGAACCGCAGTCTGGACAAGCTCCTATCCATCTACCCCTTCGGAATGTGCTCCCCTCGAACTTTGTATGGGATTTAGTTTTATCACCGACCGGAGGTTTTTCCAGGGAGGATGAATTTTTCTCGGCACCTTTAGATTTCTTAAACTCCTGGTGCAGTTCGATGGCTTTAGCTACAGCATCAGCACAGGAGAGAATTTTCTCCCTGCCAAATCCATAAGATCGATCGCAGGTTATCCCTTTTAGCTGTTTGGCTACTTGTTCGTAGGGAATACCACTTCTCAGGCATAAAGAGGTCAGACGGCCAATGGCTTCTGTTTGCGAGGCAGCACATCCCCCAGACTTTCCTAGTTGGGCGAAAACTTCAAAGGGATTTTCCCTCTCATCTTCATTTATAGTAACGTAAAGATCTCCACAGCCGGTTCTTGTTTCTATAGTTATTCCAGAGACAACTTTGCCTCTTGGTCGAGGTAATAGCCTATCTTTTTCTTTGGGTCTAGGTGTGCTGTAGACTTGTTCTTCTCTACTTTGGTCACGATAGACTGTAATTCCTTTACATCCAAGTTTATAGGCAAGAAGATAAGACTTTTTTACGTCTTCCTTGGTGGCTTCATTGGGAAAATTGATGGTTTTTGAGACTGCTGAATCTGTATGCTTCTGGAAGATAACCTGCATTTTGATATGATCCTCAGGATTAATATTAAAACTGGTGACGAAAACATCCTGCACCTCTGGAGGGACTTTAACAATCCCCTGGCAAGATCCTCTATTGTTCGCTATATCCCTTAACAATCCGGGTGAATAAAATTTCTTTCGCCTGGCTACTTTCTCAAACTCTTCATTAACATAGAGAAGTTTCTCTCCTCCCAGTACCTCTTTGTGATAAACCAGGCTAAAAAAGGGCTCTATCCCGGAAGAACAATTGGCAATCATGCTTATACTTCCCGTAGGAGCTATGGTAGTAAGGGTGGCATTTCTGAGCTTCACACCTTTCTTTCGGTATATACTTTTATCGTAATTAGGAAAGACTCCTCTCTCTTCAGCTAGTTTTTGAGAAGCTTCTTGAGCCTCTTTCTGGATGGATTTCATTATCTTTTCCCCTGTGGCGATGCCTTCTTTCAAATCATAGGGAATATTCAATTTGGTAAGCATGTCGGCAAATCCCATTACTCCCAGCCCTATCTTTCGATTAGCCTTAGTATTTTGCTCGATTTCAGCCAGAGGATACTTATTGACATCAATCACATTATCGAGGAAATGCACGCTGGTATGAACAGTCTTTCGCAGTTTATCCCAGTTGATCCGATGGTTGGTAATCATTGAGGAGAGATTGATAGAACCAAGATTACAACTCTCATAAGGAAGTAGGGGTTGTTCCCCACAGGGGTTTGTGGATTCTATTTTTCCCAATCTTGGGGTAGGATTATCTCGGTTAATTCGATCCAGGAATACCAGACCCGGTTCTCCATTTTTCCAGGCCATCTCTACTATGGCATCCAGAACTTTCGCTGCGTTCAGTCTACCTACCTTCTTTTTTGTTCGGGGATCTATCAAATCATAATCCTCACCTCTCTGAGCTGCTTCCATGAAGTCATCGGTCACTGCCACCGAGATATTGAAATTCCTTAAATTTCCCTCTTCTCTTTTGGAGACCACAAATTCTAATATGTCAGGATGATTCACATTCAGGATGCCCATATTGGCACCCCGACGCCTACCCCCCTGTTTGATAGCCTCTGTGCTCGCATCGAAGACCTTCATAAAAGATACGGGGCCACTGGCAACGCCTGAAGTTGTTCCCACGGGGCTCCCTTTAGGTCTTATCCGGCTGAAGGAAAAGCCTGTTCCTCCACCTGACTTATGAATAACCGCAGTATGCTTTATAGCTTCATAAATGGATTCAATGGAATCGTCTACCGAGAGAACAAAACAGGCTGCAAGTTGCTGCAATTCCGTATCTGCATTCATCAAAGTTGGGGAATTTGGCAAGAAATCTAAACTTGCCAGGAGCTGGTAGAAAGCTTCCTCTGTCTTTTTGACTTCCTCAGAGTTCCGCTTATAGAGCCCATCAGCCGAGGCAATGTTACGAGCCACCCTTCTGAACATATCTTGGGGAGTTTCTATGATCTTACCTTCTTTATCCTTCTCAAGATATCTTTTCTCAAGCACCTTAAGAGCATTTTCCGATATCTTTACCTGGTGTGACCTAGCTTTTCCTGACATATCTTTCACCTTAAGATCTCTCTTAATTCTCGAAAAAGTAAACCCTTCCTTTTCCGAATCTGTCAATTTCCCCTTTCCCCTTCAGCTTCATTATATTTATTTTCACAGATAAAGCAACTCGTGCCGAGATATTTCTTGACCAAAAGACCTATTTATGCTAGATTCAGGAACTACGTAACTCCGAGTACCTGGACGGTCCTTTCTAGAAACTCCGGAGCATGGAGCAAATTTCAAGAGGGAAGATAACTAGGTGATTTCCTCAAACGAGCACAATAAACATACCAGGATGGATCTTAGGATAAGGAAATATGAACCAAAGGATAAAAAGAGTGTTAGGGATCTTTGTTGCGATACAGGATTTTTGGGAAATCCTATTGATTCTGTTTTTGGTGATAGGGATCTATTTGCGGATATTCACACCAAATACTACCTAGAAAAAGAGCCGGAGTCAGTATTTATCGCTGAGCACAGAGGAAGCGTGGTGGGGTATATACTGGGTTGCAAGAATAGCAGGGACTTTCAAAGATATTTCATATTGAGAACTGTGCCTGTGACTGTCTTCAAGTTAGTATCCAGATACTTTACCAGATATAATCAGAAGGAAAGGAGATATGCCAGATGGCTACTCTTCAGAAGCTTAAGGGAAACTCCCAGGATACCAAAGGACTCAGCCCACCTGCATATTGATTTGAAAGAGGGATACCGCAGCAAGAATACAGGAAGAAGACTCAT
>JAUVZN010000077.1 GCA_030602545.1 Candidatus Aerophobota bacterium | reverse complement strand
AATCAGAGAAGATGGGAATCTTTTGACCATTAAAGTAAATTCGGATAAGGACTACCGAGCACCTATTTCACAGGCTATCTCTCAGAGAGGGGGAATTGTTCTGGGCATAAAAGTCAAAGAGATGTCACTGGAAGATGCCTTCATAACTATCACACAGAAAAACATCTCGTTGCTCACTCCCTCATCCGAGAAGACATAAATCGGGGTCTACTGAAATGAAAAAGTCTGTCATATACACGGTAGCTATTATTCTTATTGGGGCAGGGTGTCTCATATCCTTCCTTTTACTTGCCCGGGAGGAGTATGGCGAGGTCAAGGGAACAATAGCGGATGCCTTAAGTGGCGATGCAGTGATGCAGGCAAGAATCGTGGTGGATGGCAAATCCACCATCAAGTTTACCAGTACCTCCTATAGCCTCACAGAAATTCCACCCGGCTCCCATACTCTCGAAGTCACTGCTCCGAATTACTACGATTTTACAAAACCCATCCAGGTAAAAAGAGGGAAGAATCTGGTGGATATAGCTATGAGAGGCAGGGAAATTCCTGATCTACAGGGTATTATTATTTTCACCGAGCCTAAAGAACGGGGCATTGAAATAGAGATACGCTTTCATGACAGCAAAGGAGAGGGGATAGTTGATTATCCTGCCCTCCCTTTTACTTTAGAAGGAGCACTTTTCGTAAGAGAGGGAACTGAGGGAGATTATGAGAAGGGGAGGAAGATATTGGAGGGACCAATTGAGCTTTTTTGGGACTCTGAGGAGTGGCTGGCCAAAAATAAGGGTATAATCCCCTGGGACAGGATAGAGATTGATGCCGAGAAGGAAAAATACGGTATCCTTCAGCTAGTTCTCCACACTCCCCAGGGAGATTTTGAGGACAGCAGCACGGACGTAAAGCTTTTTCGGGAGGTAAAATGATGAGAAGTAGGTTCTCATTCGCATCTCATACTACTAAAGCACTCGTTAGAAGGGACTTTTTCTTAACTCTCAAGGGTTGGGGTCTTTATCTATCCGCCTTTCTTTCTCTGTTAGCATCCTCTTTTATTCTCAAGAGTCATCTTGGAGCAATCAAAGAAAACAATATCTTAATCTCCTCAGATCCTCTGAACTTTCCTCTCTTCATATCTTTAGTTATTGTTTCCTTTTATCTGGCTATCATTTCCGTGATTTCCATATCGCGAGAGAAGGATCAGGGAACTCTGGAGGTTCTCTTCTATGGACCGGTGAACTCTTCTTCGTATCTGGTGGCGAAATATATCAAGGATATGCTTCTATACCTGGTTATGGTCTGTTTCTTTTTTGTTTACTTCACAGCGGTCTCCAGTCTTACCAATCTTTCCTTTTCCTGGAGTCTGGTGAAGGCTATCTTTCTTTCTATATTCCTGGTCTCCTGTATCGTTAGCTTCAGTCTATTTATATCCTCCTTAACATCAAAGATGAGAACTTCCATTATCTGGCTTGTGGGTATTCTTTTGGCTTTTCTGGCTATCCAGATCTTTCACACCATGCTGGTTAGTCTGGAAGAGGAAGCTCTGTCTTCGTCTTTGCTCTATTTGAGGAAGACTCTGGAGATGGTCTCTCGGGGGACCGGATGGATTTCCCCTTTCTCCTATCTTAACAGGGGCATGCAGTCCATCGCCATAGGAAGCATGCGACTATATGGGATGAGCATACTCTATTCTCTTGTCTATTCCTTTATCCTGCTAGTTTCCTCTGTGCTTATCTTGGAGGCGAAAGGAGTTCGTGGATGAGAAAATTCAGCCTTTTTTTCACCTTGATCCTCGCTCTCTTACTGGGGGCTCTCACTTCCCCCAGCCTGGCCCAGGCGTCACCATTTAGGGAGCAGTTAGTTTACAGTTTGAACCTGTTTAACGGAAAGACATACGCACCGGGCTTCTGTCCTCGCAGCGAAGATACTATCTATCTCATTGCCAATGAGAATAATGCTGTCTCTCCCCGCATTACCCTGGTGTACTTTTGGCCTATTACAGCAAGATATATGGCGGGTTTCAAGACCTTGAATGAGGAAATAGAGGGAACCCTGGAGCTTCTGAAAGACGGCAAGGTTATCAGATCCCTGGAAAAGGAAGATAACGTTGTTTTCTATCCGGAGGGATTCTTTGCAGAAAACTCCCGGATGTATCTGGACGAAGAAGCTCACGCCTTTCTCCAGAAATACGAAAAGGCCACGAAGGATTATTACAAGAGAATTGACGAATACTATGAAAAGATGCGGGAGTATAGAGATGCGTTCAATAAGTTTCTGGAAGACCTCAGCAAGAGACGAGAGGCGGGGGAAGAGCTGAGCCGCGCCCAGGTAGAGGCGGAGATGCCCAGGCAACCAGGTTCGCCTGAGGGAGTCCGGTTCTACACCACTCCTCTGGCCAAGAACTATATTCTTAACCTGCCCCAGGGAACCTACCAGATAAGATTAAGAGCAAGGGATGGAACTATCGTGCAGGATAGTCAGAAGAACTTGGTAGCTTTTGTCCAGAGGCGTGGGGGAACTATAGGCTATGAGATAACACCAGGAAATCGGTGGACCATGAAAGAGAGCTCTAATGACCCATCTAAGACAATCTATGCCGCAGGAAAAAATACCCTTTATCTTCGTCCTTTCCTTCAGGACGAGTATAATGACCTCTACTATAAGAAACTCTTAGATCCCCAAAATGAAGGAACTCCCGAGCGATGGATGTGGGTTCATACAACCCCCATTGAGAATGTCTTGGTTGTTCTGCTAAGCAAGGGAAAGCTGCTGGAAAGTATAAAAAGGGCTCCCTATTATGTTAAGCAGATCCCTGGTCCTGAGCTGGGATATGAGATTCTGGAGTACAGTGAAGAGGAGTTCGCCGGGAGGAGTCCTAGCTTCGAGGGACACAAGCTGGAGGTATCCTCTGTCTCTGGAAAGGGAAACTACGAGTTTCACCTGGAAAAGAGGGAAGGAGAGGTGCTCAAGGGGAGCGAGAGGGAGATTCTTTTCGTGAAAAAGGAAAACACGAACCTACTTCATGTTATTTCTATTTTCCCCCTAATTGTGGGATTGGTGGTCTTTGTCCAGAGAAAAAGGTCAATCTCGTGAAATTCCTACCCTTTCTTGGGTCTTATCACTTTTTCCATGAGCTTTAAGGCACAAAACTCCCCACACATAGTGCAGACGTCAGAAACACGGGGTTTGCTTTCTTTCCTCATTTTTCTGGCAAGCTCCGGATCAATGGCCAGTTCAATTTGACGGGTCCAGTCTCTTTTCTTCCGCATCTTAGCCATCTGATTGTCCCATTCCATGGCACCCTTCACTCCTTTGCTAATATCTCCTACGTGGGCAGCGATTCGGGTAACCATTACCCCATCTTTCACATCCTCCAGGGTGGGGAGTCTGAGGTGTTCTCCTGCGGTAACATAGCATAGGAAATCTGCTCCACTGCTGGCCGCATAAGCTCCTCCAATGGCTGCGGTAATGTGGTCATAGCCAGGAGCAATATCGGTGACTACCGGACCCAGGACATAAAAAGGGGCATGGTGGCAGAGCTTTTTCTCAAGAAGGATATTAGCCTTTATCTCGGTAAAGGGAACATGTCCGGGGCCCTCTATCATTACCTGTACCTCCTGATCGTGAGCCCTTTTGGTCAGCTCGCCCAGAAGAATGAGTTCTTGAATCTGAGCTCTATCGGTAGAATCGGCTAGACATCCGGGTCGAAGGCTGTCTCCCAGACTAAGGGTGAGATCATACTTTTTGGCTAGCTCCAGAAGACGATCATATTGAGCGTAAAGAGGATTTTCTTCATCGTTTGCTACCATCCAGGTGGCCAGGAAAACTCCACCTCGGCTGACGATGTCAGTGGCTCTACCCTGGCCAGCCAGACGTTCCAGGGTGGAGCGGGTAAGACCACAGTGAACAGTGATGAAGTCAACTCCATCCAGGGCCTGACGTTCAATTACTTCAAATATCTTATCCTGGTGCATCTTTGTCAGAGCTCCATTCTCGGCAATGGACTCGATAGCAGCCTGATAGATGGGAACTGTCCCCAGGGGAATAGAGGAGGCTTTTCGGATGGCTCTGCGAACTTTATCCAAATCTCCCCCGGTGCTAAGATCCATAACCGTGTCTGTGCCTGCCTGACAGGCTACTTCCAGCTTTCTTAGTTCGAAGCTTAGGTCAATCAAATCCGGGGAAGTCCCAATATTAGTGTTTACCTTGGTCTTTAACCCCTGACCGATAGCTTTTATCTCTGCTAGTTTGTATCTTGCATTCTTAGGAAGAACGATTTCGCCTTTGGCTATTCCCTCTCTAACAAACTCTGGGTCTAATCCTTCTTCTTTAGCTGCCTTCTTCATCTCAGGGGTAAGATCGCCCTTTTTTGCCGCCGATAGTTGAGTCATGCTATGAGACTCCTTTGATTGATAACTTTCATTATTTTTTTTTCATCAGGAGGTACTACTATAGGAGGAGATGATTCTTTTATGGCTCGGTCAGGGTCTTTTAAACCGTGACCGGTAAGAATGCAAACTATAATTAGTCTTGAGTTAGCTTCAGAGAGGTCAGATTGAAAGTAGCCCTTTTGGTACAGCTTAATTATCCCTGCCAGGGAGATGGCCGAAGCAGGCTCTACAAATATCCCCTCCCGATGGGCCAGAAGTTTGTAAGCCCTTAGGATTTCTTTATCTTCTACCTTCTCTATGAGACCCCTGGACTCTTCCGCTGCTCTCACCGCTTCAGCCCATCTTGCTGGATTACCGATCCTTATAGCTGTGGCGATGGTCTGGGGTTTCTGGACAGAATGTCCATTGACAATGGGGGCTGATTTTGCCGCCTGAAACCCCAAAATCTTTGGGAGTCTTTGTATCTTTCCTCTAGTTTGATACTCCTTGTAGCCTTTCCAATAGGCGGTAATATTACCTGCGTTACCTACCGGCATGGCCTGATAGTGAGGGGCTAGCCCCAGAATATCACAGATCTCAAAAGCAGCCGTTTTCTGTCCTTCAATCCGATCAGGATTTAAGGAGTTTACCAGGGTAATAGGGTATTTGGAAGTAATTTCTCTTACCAGGTTTAAGGCATCGTCAAAATTGCCATCTACGGCAATGACCCGAGCCCCATGGAGTAAGGCCTGGCTGAGTTTACCTAGAGCAACGGCATCCTTAGGGATAAGTACAAAGCAACTGATTTTAGCTCTTGCTGCATAGGCGGCAGCCGAGGCGGAGGTATTCCCTGTAGAAGCACATATGACAGCTCTTGTCCCTCTTTCCAGAGCACAGGATACCGCTACCGTCATTCCTCTATCTTTGAAAGAGGCAGTGGGGTTTAGTCCCTCGTATTTCAAATAGATTTGGACTCTTCCATCGAATTCTTGAGATAGGTTTTCAGCCGGAATAAGAGGAGTGTTTCCCTCCAGTAGAGTAATCACCGGAGTCTTTTTCGTAACTGGCAAATAATCTCGATAGTAGTTGATTATTCCTGGCCACTGCATAGGTTTTTCCCTGTATCCTAGGCC
>JAUVZN010000018.1 GCA_030602545.1 Candidatus Aerophobota bacterium | reverse complement strand
TGACTATTCCGGGAAGGTAAGCAACATTCTTCACCTGAAGGGGAGTACGGTCTCTCTCCAGTACTTTGAGCATCTTCTCATCTGCATAAAGCAGCCCGGGTACCCTCATCCCCTCTGATTTGGGGATTTGCCAGCGGTAATCGTCTATTTTTTTTAGTCTATATTCCTCAGGCATATCGCTATCCCTGTTCTTTATATATCAAATATGATCTGAGCTTGCCATTGCCGGTTTAGCTTCCTAATTTTAAGATCATGATAGGTTACGGCTTTTATTTCTCTTCTTAAATTGTGGCGTGACATATCCAGTTTTTCTCCCCTTACTCTTGCCTTAAGGCCTCGAGGGCTTATCTTTTCTATTTTGAACTCCTTCAAGAGATATTTATCGCCATTGTAACGGTAAAGAAGATCTCGCAGCCAATCGGCTAAAAGCTCTTCAAGTTGCTCCCCTCTAATTTCAATAGCCATTTGATTCTGCGTTTCTACTGTGTCCAAATCTACTATGAGATCAAACATTGCCCGGGCAGCATTTTCAAACATTTCTTTACGGGAAAAGCCCCTCACTTTGATGCCTATATCTGCTGTGTGATTGATAAATTCATATTGTCCCATTGCTCATATCATATTGTTTTCTTGCTCAAAGTCAAGAAACACCTCAATATTTTAAGGCCCCGGATGTTAACCCTTTAACGATGTATTTCTGGGCTAACAGGAAAAATAATAAGCTCGGTATCACTGCGTATATCCCTGCAGCGGACATGCGATTCCAGTAGGTGTACTCATCTCCGACGAAATAGTAAAGTCCTACAGTTATGGGTTTGAGCTCGTCGTAGTGTATGAAGAGGAAAGGAGCAAAAAATTCATTCCATCCCCACATGAAAGCTACTACAGCAATTGCATATATGCCGGTGGCAGCTACAGGAAAAACTATTCTAAAGATTGCACCTGTCCTGGAACAACCATCTACGATTGCGGAATCTATCAATTCACGGGGAAATGAATCAAAAAATCCTTTAAGTAGCCATACAACAAGCGGATAGCTGAGATAAATGAGGTATAACACTACAGAAATTCGGGTGTTTAACAGATGGAGTTTCATCAGCACCAGATAGTAGGGGAGCAGCAAAGCCAGTGGAGGTATGGTGCGGGTGAACAAAAACAGCCCAAGCACCATGTTACTACCTTTGTAACGATATTGGCTGAGACCATAAGCAGTAAATGAACCTGCGATTACTATAATGATGGTTGCGCCGAGGCACATCATCAAAGAATTTGCAATGTAAGTCGGAATAGGAGCTTTTGACCAGGCCTCGGACATTGTTTTCAAGGTGGGATTCTCTGGAAAGTAGGTAGGGGGGTATCTGAAGGTTTCAGCATGTGTCTTGAAGGCTGATAGCCCCATCCAAATAAACGGTGCTATCATAAAGAGAGCAATCACGCTCAAAACTACATAGGGGGTAGCCGGATGATCCACAATTTTAAGAAGAGCCCTTCTAATCTTCACTTTCTCACCTCTTTTTTAACGTGTAGTATATAAAGACAGAGCCAATGGCAAGAGTGAAAATGATTAATATGACACTGGCGCTGGCTGCTACACCAAAATTCAGGAATTCGTACATATAATCAAAAAGATAGGCCCCCAGAACATAGGTAGATTTTGCATATCCTCCTCCAGGGGTCATAGAGTATATAACATCAATACTTCTGAAGGAGAACATAAGAGTTATCAGTGTTCCTATGAGCAGCGGCCGGCTGACAAGAGGCATGGAGACATATCCAAATATATGGAAAGAGTCGGCTCCATCCACTTTAGCTGCATCATATAATTCAGGGGAGATAGATTGGAGTCCTGCCAGGGTAATGATGGTCAAAAAAGGAATGCGTCTCCAACCATCAGCAATAATTATCCCTGCCATGGCCATATTTGGGTTTTTGTAAATGTTTAAAGGTTCACTTGTCAGTTTCAATTTCATTAATATATCGCTAATTGGTCCAAAGGATGGGTGGAACATCCAGGCCCACAGGAAGCCCGAGAGAATTAAGGGTACTGCCCACGGCATTATTACCAGCGATCTAAAAAATGTTGAGCCCTTTACGATCCTGTTCAGGCAAAAGGCTAAGATAAGGCTGGTAACAACCGTGAAACCCGTAGAACCGAAAGCGAATATAAAAGTACGTGTTAAAATTAAGGGAAAGGCAGAATCTCCCAAGACTCTTTCATAGTTGGCAAATCCGGAAAAGATTACCGGATTTATATTGTCATATCGAAGAAAACTTAAATAAAAGAGGTAGGAAAAGGGGATCAAAACCCATACAAGCAAAAGCATTAATCCAGGGATAGATAGTATGGTACCATACCTGGAATCAGATATTTTCATCTACAATCAACCCTGCTTACTTTTGTAGACATTCCCTACAAACGGCTCTCAGATAGCTGGCTCTTGAACTTCTTTGAATAGGCCGTAGAGCTTCTCAGTCAGCACGCCCTCCCATCTTTATCTTTTGAGGGAGGCTAGTTATCTATATCTAACCTCCCTCATTCTCACTTACCAAGGTTAGTGCGTATACTGCACAATTTTAGACAGCGCTTCGGATAGCGCTTCATCCGCATCCATTCCCTCTATGACAGATTTCCCCAGGTATTCTGAAAGAATATCTGAAACGTAAGCTGCTCCGGGCGGAAGTGCTTCCATACGAGCGGTCTTAGCCGATGCTGCTCTCACCTCAGGTATGGTTGTCCCCGCCTTTACCGGTTCACTAGCTCCGATCCTCTCGGCCACAGCTTTGGCAAGGTCCCAGTCCACTTTATCTACTATGTTTGGATCATCGTACACAGCAGGCAAGAATGAATCGTTCCCCTCCACCAGAAGCTCGTACATGCAAGCTTCCTTACTTCTGTAGAAGTCGAGGAAGAGCATTGCTGCTGCTTTATGTCTGTCATCTGCGAAGTTGTTTATTACGTACTCATCATAGTTTATGTAGCCGATACGGTGTGAGTCCGGATGAGTCGCATCCCACTTAGGTGGGGCAACTGCAGCCCAATCACCTGCCATTTCTGGGAAGTCGGTGGGGAACTTCACAGCGTAGACTGAATATCCCAGCATCATAGCTGCTTTACCCATTCCGAATACCTTTTGATAATCTGACCAAGAATACCCCAGACATGCCACATCAGCTATGTCTTCCTTTATGGAATTTACCAGGTAGCTCCAGGATTCTCTAAACTCTGGTGTGTCGAGATTGAATTTTCCCTCTTTCAACGTCCGTCCACCTTGAGAGTATGTGAGAGCGCTCAGCATAGCTATGTGGATATGACCAGCTTTGGTGGCACCGAAGGTTAAACCGTAATAGTCTGGTCCGAGATTTTCTTTTGCCCATTCTCTGCATTTTTTCGCTGCCTCCCAGACTTCTTCCCAGGTCTCTGGAACCTTTTTAACCCCTGCTGCTTCTAACCAGGATGGTCTATAGTAGAAGACGTACCATTGGACTATATTGACCGAACCATAAAAATGATCATCCCATCTTATGCAATCCACCAGGCCTGGAGAGTAAAGCGCTTGTACTTCTGGGGTCCATAGTTCATCAATAGGATGAGCCCAACCGGCAGAGGCGACATGTGCATATTCTACCTCAGCGCGAATAAAGCCAATATGGACACTGGGGTCTTTAGAGGTAACCACGGATAGGAACTTGGGAAATGTGTATGCACTCCCCACTTCAAGTGCCTTCACATGGATTCCGGTCTTTTGTTCGAATAGTTCCATACCAATAGCTGTAGCGATGTCATGCGTCAATGCACCACTGTTAAAGAAAACCAATTCCTTGACGCCTTTTGTAGCTTCTTGCCATCCTTCTGGAAGTACGTATTGATCTGCCAGCAGCCTCTCGGTCATAGGCAGAGGTTTGTTCCAATCTATGAGCTCGTATGCTTTTTCCCCCTGTGCTGCCGAGGTAATTCCTACTACCAGCAAAGCTGCTAGAAACACACACAGAATCACTACGCTCTTACTTTTCATTCTTCATCCCTCCTTGGGTATGGTCGAAATCTCTACAGAAGCTTCAAAAGAGAAATTGAATTAGCCAAAGCTTTCTCTTTTGGAAAGCTTCCCTTTTCCCCCAAGCTAATGGGCCTACTTACTATTTCGTCACCTCCCCCTGGCCCTTGTTTCCAGCTTCACCTCTCGTAACTTAGCTAGCAAGCGCATTAGTCTACAATGTACTACTTCATCAAATCTGTCAAGCCTCCGCCTCGTGTCACGTAAAGGCGATTAGTTCCTATTAATGTAAAAGGGAAAAGTTCCGGTTTTTCTGCTGTCCGCCTAATGGGTAAGACCTCCACCCCAATTGCTCCAAGAATGGCAAATGCCGCCGGAGCCTAAGGAGCTTTTAAAAACCAAACCTCTAACAGAAGGTCTAATGCCGAGCTCGGTAAAGAGTTTGGATCAAGGGTCTTGAGAGAGCTTCCTCTTTAATAAATCAATAGGTCCTACTGGACTGGGATCTATTCCTTGCATAAGGGCCAGATAGAAGCTAATCCAATCTCCGGTATATATTGAGGATAAAATTTTAGGGAGTAGATCTTTACCCTCTGTCCATATCTCTTTTCCCTTTATTCCCACCTTCTCAAGCAGAGATTGAGTAACCTTTATTCTTTTTCTGATCTTCTCTTCCTCGCCCTCCTCCCGGATAAATATAGGGCAGAAATTTTTGAGATCTATCTCTCCTTCTCCTCCCCATCCTACGATTTCGTTGTGGTTCAGCTCGGGAAAGACATCCCAAAAGGCCAGAATTTTGCTGTTTTCGTTAAACTGGGTCTTCAGTCGGTGGGCTACCGCATCCGTTCTTCCCTCCACCCCCCAGATGAGAGGTATTTTTCCGTAAAGGTCTATGGCAGCCTCTTTGGCCAGGTTTTCCCTAGTCGGGACTGAGGGAGAGAGTCTGTCCCGAAGATCTATGAGGACCTGGAAAAGCTTTTCATAATCATGAGGTCTCAGCCAGTTGGCTCTCTCCAGGACTCTTAGCATAGGAATGAATAAGTAGCCTAGAGCGCACCGGGGAGGTATTCCAGAGGGAATCACCAGACAGGGAACGCCGTCCTCCTCACTTCTTCCTCTTAGCTGGCCACCAGAGGAGATGCAAAAAATCGGGCAGCCTCTCTTCCTGGCTTCTTTATATGCGGCTAAGGTCTCTTCCGTATTTCCCGAATAGCTCACCGCAAAGATCAGGGTATCCCTGCCCGCCAGCTCTGGCAAAGAGTAGTTTCGGTTGATGAAAACAGCTACATCTTCCTCGTGGTGGAGCAATGTTCTCAGGATCTCTCCTCCTATGGCGGATCCTCCCAGTCCACATATGATAATCTTTTCTTTTTTCTTTGAAAGCTCCTTGGGAATATGATACTCCTCCGCCAGCTGATGCCCTCTCTTACAATGAAGGGGAAATTCCAGGAGGAAATCTCTCATTCCCTCCCTGTCAATGGCTTCTATTTTTTCCAAATCATCCAGCATTATTATTGCCTCTTACAATCCTCTTAATTCTTTGGGATAGTCTTCTTTCAGCGAGTCTCTTTGCCTCATGGGAGGTTTTGCACTTGAGCATCTTGACTGCGATCTCCTGAGTCTCTTCCCATTCTACGCTTCTGATAATCTTCTTTATTTCCAGGAGGCTGGTAGGAGCTACGCTGAATTCATCCACTCCCAGCCCCAGGAGAATCAGGACAGAAAGCGGATCGCTGGCCATTTCTCCGCATACTCCCGCCCAGATATCCACTCTATGAGCGCATTTGATGACATTGTCGATTAGCCTCAGGATGGTGGGATGGAGAGGTTGGTAAAGGTAAGCCACTTTTTCGTTAACCCGATCTACAGCTAGGCTGTACTGAATCAAGTCATTGGTACCTAGACTAAAGAAATCGACCTCTTTGGCTAAAAGATCGGCTATGACAGCAGCTGACGGAATTTCAATCATAATCCCAGTTTCTACGTTTTCAGCGAAAGGGGTACCTTCCTTCCTCAACTTCTCCTTTATCCCGGTCAGAATCTGGTTCACTTTCCTGATTTCTTCTACTCCGGAGATCATGGGATACATAATCTTACCATTACCGCATCGAGATGCTCTCAAAATAGCTCGCAGCTGAGTTTCAAAAATATCGACTCTTTCCAAGCACAGCCTTATGGCCCTCCAGCCCATGAAAGGATTGATCTCCGCCGGCACGGGGAAGTGGGAGATGAATTTATCTCCTCCCAAATCCAAAGTTCGGATGATTACAGAATTAGGAGCTGCTTTCTCTAGCACCTTTTTGTACGCTTCTATCTGTTCATCTTCGGAAGGTAAGCTGCTTCTATTCATGTAAAGATACTCGGTACGGTAAAGCCCTATGCCTTCCGCTCCCTCTCTTACAGCAAGCTCTACCTCCTCCGGAGCAGCGATATTAGCTGCCAGACTTACTTCTCGGCCATCCAGCGTCTGAGCAGGAAGAGATTTCAAGACCTCCAGGTTCTTTTTATGAGAAATAAATCTCTTCTTTTTCTTCCGGTAGTTCTCCCGTTGCTGAAAAGTGGGATTGATAATGACTCGACCACTGTTTCCGTCTAAAATGACAACTGATCCGGGCTCAACCTTTTTAGTAATATCCCCCAGGCCAACCACGGCAGGGATTTCCATAGACCGAGCCATTATAGCGCTATGAGAGGTTCTTCCTCCCACATTGGTGGCGAAACCCAGAATTTTGCTCTTCTGCATGGAAGCAGTATCCGAAGGGGCAAGGTCATTGGCCACTACAATTATTTCTTCTTCAAGATGAGAAAGAGTTAGAGTAGGCCGCTTCAAGAGGTTCCGTAAGATATGTTCTCCCACATCCTCCACATCGCCAAACCTCCTGCGGACAAATTCCGCTCGAGCAGAACTAAATTTTGCTTCAAAGACCTCAAGGGTTCTTCTTACTGCTGCCTCCGCATTCAACCTCTGTCTTTTTATCCTTCTGGTGATATCCTGGGTAAAAAGAGGATCTTCCAGAATGTATAGGTGAGCCTGGAAAATATAAGCTTCTTTTTCTCCCAGCTCCTCCTCCAGTCTTTTTTTGATTTTCTTGAGATCTCTTTTTGAGTTTTCAACTGCCACCTCAAATCTTTTCAGTTCTTGTTCTACTTCTTCCCTTTTTATCTTATATTCCAGGATGCAATACTCCTCCTTTTCCAGAATGTAGGCCTTTCCTATAGCAATTCCAGGGGAGGCAGCTATACCCTTAGGCATGATTTAGCTCCTCTCTCCTCCTTTTTTGGGACTAATTTGGTGGACTTGTTTACCATGGCTAGCACCTCACCGGCAAGGTAGGAAGAGCCGGTAAAGCAGATAAGAGTTTCCCTGTTGGCCAGACCAAGAGAACACCTCATTGCCTCCCTGGTGTTTCCGGTGATTATTATTGTTCCCGACGAGAACTCACTCAGTACTTTCTTTATCTCCTCAGGTTCCATGGACCTCGGACTGTCAGCCTTGGTGAAAATCACTCTCTCGGCCAGTGGAAAAAGCGCTCTTCCTATCTCCCTCACATCTTTGTTTTGTAGAATGGCTAGAACTAAGATGATTCTTTTTTCCGGAAAAAACTCTTGAAGGCATTTGGATAGTGCCAGTGCCGAGGCACCATTGTGAGCACAGTCTACAATGAGAAGGGGATCCTTGGAGACGACCTGAATCCTTGCCCTCCACTGAACTTTCCTAACTCCTTCAATGACGGCCTTCCTGGGAATAAAAATTCTAGAGCTTCTAAGTAAATCCACTGCCCCAATGGCTGTAGCAGCATTGATGATCTGATGCTGACCCAGAAGAGGAAGAAAAAGACAGGAGTAGTCTCTGGTAGTAGTTTGCACCTGGAATCTTTGACCATCAAGATCGGCGTCTAGAAGCTTAAAATTGATTTCTTTCCCCACCTGATACAGGCAAGCTTTTCTTTCCCGGCAAACTTTTTCAATGACGGAAGAAGCTATATCTTCTTGGGGGGAGGAGACTACATCTACTCCCTCTTTGATAATTCCCGCTTTTTCTCTAGCTATAGAAGCAAGGTTGTAGCCTAATTTATCCATATGGTCAAAACTTATCTGGGTGATGATTCCTACCAGGGGATGCACAACGTTGGTGGCATCTAATCTACCACCGAGTCCTACCTCAAGGACAGCTAAATCAACTTTTTGGTGGGAAAAGTAGAGGAAAGCAAGGGCAGTGTAAACTTCGAAAAAAGTAGGCTCCAGATAAGATGCCTCTACTTTGGATTTTATCTTGCTAATAAAATAGACAAATTCCTGAGCTTTAATTAGAGAGGACCCTATTCTTATTCTTTCCCGAGGACTGAGAAGATGGGGGGAAGTATACAGTCCCACCTTAAGGTTGGCCGCCGTGAGAATAGAACTGGTGATGGCTGCTGTGGAACCTTTACCTTTGGTTCCAGCTATATGGATCACCTTCAAACCTTGATGAGGTCTGCCTAGAAGAGTCAGAAGATTATTCATCCTTTCCAGATTGAAAGATCGCCTGTCATACCTATAATCCTTCTTTCTCTCATAGTTGATCAAGGAATTCACATATCTTAGAGCATCAGCATAGGAAAACATCGCTTTATCCTTAAAATCTCTTCTACTTTCAGATCCAGGCTCATTTATGAGGTATGCATCAAGAATTCCCTAATGTCTGAAGTGTCTCATTCCAGTAAACAGCATGGCCATCTGATATTGATTGGCCATCTTTATGACCTCTTTGTCCCGCAAAGCTCCTCCTGGCTGGATTATAGCAGTTATTCCTGCTTTTCCTGCCGTTTCAACTACATCGGGGAAAGGCATAAAAGCATCGGAGCCCAAGACTGAGCCTCTTGCCCTTCTACCGGCTTTTCGAATGGCGATGAGGGTAGAATCTATTCTGCTCATTTGACCGGCTCCTACCCCAACTACAGTAGTATTTTTGGCTAAAACGATAGCATTAGATTTTACCCATTTCGAGACTACCCAGGCAAACAAAAGGTCCTCCTGCTCTTTAGAAGAGGATTTTCTCTGGCTCACTATTCTCATCTGAGCTGGAAGATGTGTTTCTCTGTCCTGGTCCTGCAAAAGATACCCTCCTTCTACTTTTTTCATATTCCATCTTTCTTCTGGTAATCTGGAAAAGGCGCCGGTCTTTAGAATACAAACATTCTTCCCCCATTTCTGCTTGGTCTTCAGGACCTGGAGTGCTTCCTCTTCATAGTCGGGAGCGATTATCCCCTCAATGAAACTGTTGGGAGAAGCCATTTCAAGAGCGGTAGCTCTGTCTACCATCCTGTTCAGTGCCACAATCGAGCCAAAGGCAGAAACAGGATCTGTGCTGAGGGCTTTCTGGCAAGCTTCTGGTAGAACGGGGGCACAGCCAAGTCCACAGGGATTAGTGTGTTTTATTATTGCCACCGCCGGCTGGGTAAATTCCCTCACTATTCTTAAGGCTGCATCCAGGTCTAACAAATTATTGAAAGAAGCCTTCTTTCCGGATATTTGCTGAGCCAAGGGGGAAGATATTTCTCCTCTGGCAGAGTCCACATAAAAAGCTGCTCTCTGGTGAGGATTTTCTCCGTATCGCAGATCCTCCATTTTCCTGAGATTAAGATTTACCATCTGGGGGAATCTTTCCCCTTTCTTCTTGCCCAGGTAATTGGCTATAAATCCGTTATAAGAGGCAGTGATTTGGAAAACCTGCATTGCCAAATCACGACAGGTGGAGATCTTTAGAAAATCTTCATTTTCTCTTAACTCTTTAAGGATCCCGGGATATTGTTCGGGGCTGCTCACTGCCGCTACATAGTGAAAATTCTTTGCGGCTGAGCGGAGCATAGCAGGTCCTCCAATGTCGATATTTTCCAGAGCCTGCTCTAAGGTAGTTTCCTCTTTACTTATTACCTGAGGAAAGGGATAGAAGTTAACCACCACCATGTCGATGAGATCTATATCAAGAGCCTTCATTTCTTCAAGATGCTGGGGATTGTCCCTCAGGGCAAGGATACCAGCATGAATGTTAGGATGCAGGGTTTTTACTCTTCCTCCCAACATGGGAGATATACCTGTCTTTTTGGATAGTTCCCCTATCGGAAGCCTTGCTTCCTTCAGGATTCGGGCTGTACCTCCCGTAGAAAGAATCTCGATTCTCATCTTGACGAGTTCTCTCACCAAATCAACAATTCCCTCTTTGTTAGATACGCTCACCAGAGCGGTCTTGATCTTGGGCATTATTTTTCTCCACTCAATATCTTTTTCTTTGATTTATGGTTAGAGAGGTAATATTTTTTACCTTCTCATTCTTGTGTGAAACTCTCTTTTCCCTTAATCTATAGCAGAATGTCTGTCTTGCGTCAAGAAATCTTTGGCATAATCAGTGTAGGGTCTTTTCGTCTAAATTGACCGATCAAAAATTTCTGCTAGAGTAAGCGAAGTGTCCTGTTAATCAAAAAGGGACGGGGTTATGCAAGAGATGCTGTCCTTATGACGAGGAGATATTCGTGGATAAGCAAACGGGAAATGATACCGAGGAATCCTCTCTGAGTACGGTGAGTAGGTACCTGGAAGAAATAGGCAAAACTCCCCTGCTTACTCGGGAAGAGGAAGTGGTGCTGGGGAAAAAGATACAAGAGGGCAAGCGAAACTTTATCTACGGGGTAGTGGAGGCAGCAGGACATATCAAAAATAACTCTTTTCTCCTGAATCTGTTTAAGAGAAAAGGTAGGCTGGAGAAAGATCTGGACAATGTGGAAAGAGACTTGGATAGAATAAGAGAGATAGCTGACTTTCTAGAAGACGAGAGGACGAAGCTTCAGCAAATAAAGCCAGAAGAGGCCAGAGAGAGAGTAGAGCAAATTCTGGAGGAGATCAAAAAGGGAAGATCTGTTTATGAGACAAATAGAAAGAAAATGATGGAGGCTAATCTACGTTTGGTAGTGAGTTTTGCCAAAAAGTATACAGGGAGAGGGGTTCCCTTTTCTGATCTTATTCAAGAAGGTAATATTGGTCTTTCCCGAGCGGTAGATAAATTTGATTATAGGTCGGGAAAGAGATTCAGCACTTATGCTAGTTGGTGGATCCGTCAGGCATTATCTAGAGCTATTACCGATCAATCTCAGAGTATCCGTATACCCGTACACATAGCTCATCGCATGCGGAAACTTAGCAGAGTTTCCCGGCAACTGGAACAGGAGCTAGGTAGACAGCCTTCTTCCGGGGAAATTGCTGAGCGGGCGGATATTCCCCTTCAGAGAATCAGGGAAACAATGGGGGCAGGGCAGGCTACTGTGTCCATTGATACATTGGTGGGAAAGAATAAGGATACTCCTATGATTGACTTCGTTTCTGACTCTAGCATTCCTCCCCCGGTATATAAGCTTACTTTAGATATGCTGAAGGAAGAGGTGAAGGGCTTGTTGGAAGAAGTCATCAAAGATGAGCGTGAGGCAGATATATTGAAACTTCGTTTTGGATTAGAAAAGAAAGAGAACCATTCCTTGCGAGAAATTGGAAGAAAATATGGGGTCAGCAGGGAGAGAATCCGGCAAATCCAGGAGAGAGCTTTGAGAAAATTGAGGGTTGAAGCTGGGAAAAGAGGCTTAAGAAGCTATTTGGAGCTACTAGATATGCTCAGAACGACGCTGGAAAAAAGCTATGCTGACTGAAGTGAGGATGATCTTTGGCCAATCTTTCCGTGGGGATAATTGGTTTACCTAATGCGGGGAAATCCACTTTATTTAATGCTCTTACCCATACTAAAGCACAGGTAGCCAGCTTTCCCTTCACTACTGTTTCTCCTAATGTGGGCATGGTTTCTGTTCCTGATGATCGATTGGATAAGTTAGCTCGGTTAATTAATCCTCAAAAGGTAACTCCAGCGGCAGTTGAGTTTGTTGATGTGGCCGGTCTGGTGAGAGGTGCCCATAAGGGAGAAGGGCTTGGCAATGAATTTCTCTCACGCATAAGGGGTATGGATGTTCTGGTTGAGGTAGTAAGATGCTTTCAGAGAGATGAGGTTGCTCATCCCGAAGGAAAGGTAGATCCAGTAAGTGATATACAAATTATCGAACTAGAGCTTATTTTGTCAGATCTTGAGATGCTTCAGCGAAAATTGACAAAACTTCACAAACTGGTAAAATCTACCCCAAAGGAGAATGAAGACAGGCTCATTCTCTTGCAAAGAGCCAAGGAGCATCTTGAGGAAGCTAAGTCATTAAGGAAAGTTCTCTCGGAAGAAGAAAACCGCAAGTTAAGAGAAGAGGACTTCTTGACCACCAAACCCTTGGTATATGTAGCTAATGTGGGTGAAGATGATCTTACTTCTCCTTCCCCTCTTCTTAAGCAGCTCAGGCAATATTTACTAAGGGAAGGGGAGGAGGGAATAGAAATATGTGCTGAATTAGAGGAAGAACTGGGGGATCTTTTGCCTGAGGAGAAAGAAGAATTCTTGAGGGAGCTGGGTATAAAAGAAGAAGGGCTTACCAGGCTTTTGAAGAGAACTTATCAGCTCCTCAATTTGATAACCTTCTTTACCATTACTGGAGGTCAGGAAGTAAGAGCATGGCCTTTTCAGAAGGGAGGTATGTCCCATAAGGCTGCTGGAAAGGTTCATTCAGATATGGAAAGAGGATTTATTCGAGCCGAGGTAATTCCTGCGAAGGAACTTCTGGAAATAGGATCTTTCAAAGTAGCCAAAGAAGAGGGAAAGATGAGGACAGAAGGAAAGAAATACCAGGTAGAAGATGGTGATGTAATACATTTTATCTTCAGTGAGTAGATAGCCTGCCAGCAGGGGAGGTGGATTTTAGCAATGCATACGTATGAGGTTATTCTAGCTTTTCAGCCAGAGTTGGACGAGGAAATAAGGAAGGTGACTTTAGAAAAGTTAGAAAGTATTATTTCAGATGGGAAGGGAAAGATAGAAGATTTGAATCAAATAGGGATGCGCAAATTCGCCTATGAGGTAAAAAAGGCCAAGGAAGGGTTTTTTGTTCTGGCCAGTTTTCAAACAGAGCCATCTCAAATTAGCCGAATTAGAGAATTCCTGAACTCAGATGAGGTAATAGTAAGAGCTATGTTAACAAAGCAAAGAATTCCTGTAAAGGGGGAGAAGGATGGCCAATCTGAACAGAGTGCTGTTGATAGGGCGTCTCACCAGAGAACCTGAGTTGCGGTATACTCCTGATGGAACCCCGGTCGCCAACTTCACTATTGCCGTGAATCGTTCTTTTACAAATCAGCAGGGGGAAAGAGAAGCCGATTTTATTCCTATTGTGGTCTGGAGGAAGCAAGCTGAGCAATGTGCAGAATACCTATCTAAGGGAAGTGAGGTGGTGGTAGATGGTAGGCTGCAGGTAAGGTCTTACGAAGATCGAGACGGAATAAAGAGAAAGAAAAGCGAGATAGTCGCCTGGAGGGTGCAATTTTTGGGAAGATTGAAGAAAGAAGAACCGTCACCTGAAGAACCAGCCGAGGCAGAAATAGATAAAGTTCCCATAGATGAGGATGAGACGAGGGAAAAGAATAGCTCGCTCGACGAGGAAACCTAATTCTACGAGAGAAAAAGGAGAAGTGCATTGGCTACAGGATCTGTGTTTAGAAGAAGGAGAAGAAAGGTCTGTAGTTTCTGTCATTCCAAAGATGGCTCCATAGACTATCGAAAGCTGAATGTACTGCATCACTATATAGATACCAGGGCCAGAATAAAAAACAGGAGACGTACGGGAGTATGTGCTAAACATCAGAGGGTATTGTCCAAAGCAATCAAGAGAGCCAGGGAAATGGCTCTCTTGCCATATAAGTAGGGTTTACCAATATTTACAAGTTTTTCACATATCTTCACTCATCGAAATCTCATAGAGGTGAACCCCGTTAGAGAATCTTCTCTAAACGGGGTGAAAACAAAGGTAAGAGGGGAGAAAGGAATGAAAGTCATTCTGGAAAAGGATGTGGCGAGTCTGGGTAGAAAAGGAACCGTTGTGGAAGTGGCCGATGGATACGCCCGTAACTACCTTCTTCCCAGGGGTATGGCCTTTAGGGCTACACCAGGGAATATTGGGAGATGGGAAGAGATGAAAAGAGTGAGTGGACGAAAAAACGAGAAGGGGAAACTAAAGGCTCTCAAAATCGCAGAGAAGTTGAAAGAGGTTGAAATAGTAATGGAGAGGGAGATGGGTGAGGAAGGGAAGCTATTCGGAGCGGTAACTACCCAGGATATTGTTGAGGAAATTAAGAGGAAATTCAACCTGGACATAGATCATCGAAAGGTAGAATTAGAAGAACCAGTCCGAGTGATTGGGTCAAGAGAGGTGATCCTCAGACTTCATCCGGAGGTAAAAATTTCTCTAAAGGTAGAGGTTAATAAGAAAGAAAGGACCTTCTGAGAAATTTTCTTCCTATCCTTCCAATGTCACCGGCCCCTAAAGTGATGATTAAGTCCCCTTCCTTAGATCTATCCTCTAAGAAATTCAAAATCTTTTCTTCAGATGAAAAGTAATAGGTATCTTTGCCTCTGGTTTCTCTAACTCTTTCAAAGAGTATTTTTCCATCTATGCCAGGGATAGGAGCCTCTCCTGCCGGATAGATAGGGGTTAAAAGAAGAATGTCCGCTTCTCTGAAAGCATGGGTAAATTTGATGAGAAGAATTTTGGTCCGGCTATAACGATGGGGCTGAAAGACAGCAACTACTCGCCTTTTCAATCGGCGAGCCGCTTTTAGAATAGCCTTAATTTCAGTAGGGTGGTGAGCATAGTCATCCACCACCAGGATATTGGAGGAAGTCTTACCTATACACTCAAACCTCCTCTTAATCCCACCAAAGGAGAGAATGGCTTTTTTTATACTCTTCCACGGGATGTCCAAAGCTAGAGCTGTTGCAATGGCTCCTAGTGAATTATATACGTTGTATTCGCCAGGGAGTGGTATCCGGACTTTTCCCAATAACTTATCCCTGTATATAGGAGTATAAAACGATGAGAACCCTTCGAGCGTAATTTGTTTAGCTAAAAGATCAGCCGGAGATTTTGTTCCAAAGGTAATTATTTTCTGGGAGGAGGAGAGCTGAACCTTAGCTAATAGATCTCTTAAATTTGGATCATCTTTGTTTACTATTAATGTCCCTCCGGGTTTCAGCTTCTGGGCAAATTGTAGGAAGGCCCGGCGAATTTTACCTCTTGAGCCATAGTAGTCTAAATGGTCATCCTCGAGATTAGTGAGAACCGAGATCTTTGGACGGATAAGTAGAAAGGAGCCATCGGATTCGTCGCTTTCCGCTACCACCCATTCCCCCTTTCCTAATTTACTATTTCCTCCAATGGCGTTAAATTCCCCTCCAATGAACATAGTGGGATCTTTGTCATCCTCATCTAAGACGGAGCAAATAAGAGAAGTGGTGGTGGTTTTTCCATGTGTTCCAGCGACGATGATACCCTCGCTCTTATTAATAAGATAAGCGAGAAGGGTTCCCCTGGGAACAACAGGGATTTTTTTCTTTTTTGCCTCTAAAAGCTCGGGATTATGGGAAGAAATGGCGGATGAGGTTACCACCAGGTTAGCTTTACCAACATAAGAGGGATGGTGTCCTTGATGGATATCGGCTCCCCGCATCGCCAGATCTTTCGTGAGAGGATTCAGTTTTACATCGGATCCGGAAATCTGGCGCCCCATGTTGAGCAAAACTTTGGCCAAACCACTCATTCCTACTCCTCCAATTCCTATAAAATGGATGGACTTTATCCCTTTTAACATTTAATTTTTCCCAGATCCTGAATTAAACTAACTATCATCTTGGTTGCCCGAGGTACACCTAGGTGTTTACTTTTTCTTCCTATCTCTTTGAGAAGATCCTGGTTCCTTAGGAGCTTCAGTATGGTCGCCTTTAGTTTTTTTGCTGTAAGGTCTTTTTCCAGCATGCTATAAGCAGCTCCCTGAGTCTCAAGAAATCTGGCATTCTCCAACTGATGACAATCTGTGGCATAGGGATAAGGAATTAGGATAGCTGGCAGACCCCGGCCGGTAATCTCCGCAAGTGTGGTTGCTCCACTTCGGGATATTACGAGATCAGCAGCAGCATAGGCATACTGGATTTGGGACATATATTCCCGTATGAGAGAAGGGACTCCTGCCAATCTAAAATATTCTCTTACCCATTCAAGATCTTTTCGGCCAGTGATAAAGATAACCTGAATATTCTTCAGGTATCTTTCTTTTTTCAAAAGATTAATAGTTTCAATTCCCACTCGATTAAGAGTATGAGCTCCTTGACTACCTCCCAGAAAAAAAAGGGTGAAGCTACCTTCTTTCAAATCCAGAGCTTTCAGAGCTTTTTCTTTGGAGGTCTTTAGGATTTCGGGACGGATGGGATTGCCCACAAGATGGACCTTATGCCTCTCGGAGGAAGGGAGAAATCTTTTGGTTTGAGAAAAGCTAATGGCTATCCGAGAGGCAAACCTGGCCAGGAACCTGTTAGTTAGGGAAAGGTTTACATTTTGTTCACAGATAAGACTTTTGATTCCTAAAAAATAGGAGAGGATAACCGCAGGAAAGGAATGATAACTCCCCATTCCTACTACCACATGAGGTCTGAAGCGAATCAGGATAAAAAAGATCTGAAAAAAGGATAAAGCCAGGTTCCAGGCAAAGTCTATCCATTTTGCCCAAAACTTTCTGGGCCAACTTCGCATGGAGATAGAGGTAAACTCTAACTGGTGAGAGCTGAGCACTTTAGAATCCGTATCCCTGTTTCCTCCTACCCAAAGAACTCGAACATCCGGGATATTTTTCTTAAGATAGGAAGCTATAGCCAACCCGGGGCAGATGTGCCCTCCCGTTCCCCCCGCAGCTATTAGAACTCTCATTCTCTCCTCATTTTGCTCCTTGCCCAACTATAGACTACTGGGGTAGCAATAAAATCAGAGGAGTAAGTCCCAACGATGATCCCCACCAGAAGGACGAAGGTGAAGCTGTGAATGACTGATCCTCCCCACACAAAAAGGACTACTACCACTATTAGGGTAGTGAGCGAAGTGATGATGGTTCGAGACAGGGACTGATTAATGGAAAGATTCAGGAGTTTTTTCAAAGAACCTTTTCCTTTCCGATGGGTTTTGAGGTTTTCCCGGATTCTGTCATACACTACAATGGTATCATTAAGTGAGTATCCAATGATGGTGAGCAATGCTGCTATTATGGGGAGGCTGAGATCAAAATTGGCCAAGGAAAGTGCTCCCAGGCTGATAAAGACATCGTGAACCAGAGCAATCAATGCTCCCACGGCAAACCGAAGTTCAAATCTCCAGGTAATATAAATGAGCATTCCCAAAAGGGCAAAGATTATAGCCAGATAAGC
>JAUVZN010000110.1 GCA_030602545.1 Candidatus Aerophobota bacterium | reverse complement strand
CTTTCCAGCTTGTCTTTCTCTGAATAAGAGGGATACCTATCGCCTCTGCTTGAAGTGATAGAACTTGCTGAGCCAGTCCATGGGTTCTTGATCTTGAATCATCCTCACTGGTTAGACTGAGAAGATATGAAGGGGTGAGTCCGTTAGCTTTCGCCCTATAGCAGGCTAGAGAGCTTTCCTTCCCTCCACTCCAGGAAACAAATACATTACTCATTCTGGATGGTCCCACAAATGCGGCAGTGATTTGCCTTTCTTTCTATCCCCGCTCCACATCCACTACAAGCTATCTGGTGGTTTTCAGGAGTTGGAATCTCTCCTACCACTTTTCGATATATCTCGTAATAGAAAAGATGCTCTTTGCTCATAAATCTCACCGGATAGGCCCTTCTTTTCTCTTCAAATTCTTCATCGGAAATCTTCTCCGAGATAATCCTACGAAGCCTTCTTGTCCCCGAGCCGTATTCCAGAGGTCTTTTATCCTGCCAGATAATTTTTGGTGGCAGGACATCTTCAAAAGCCTTGCGGAGAATCCATTTGCCCCATCTCTTTTCCCCCTCAACCCTTATCTTAAAATCCTTCGGTATCTCTAAAGCCAGCTCAACCATCTCATGGGAGAGATAAGGCTGCTTTATTTCTACTCCCAACTTCTGACCGAGAATATTGGAGGAAAAACACATCTTGTTCTTAAGTCCTCGGATATAACTTTCTAGATCAGGCAAATCAAACATGAAGCTGTAGCCAGCGAAGAGCTCATCACTACCATCGCCGGTCATCACATTTTTTGCTCCTTTTTCTTTGGCCAGTTTCAATCCAAAGTAGGTAGCTATATCATTGGGAATAGCAGGATCGAAGCTTTTCAAAATCCTAATTACTGCGGGTACAGAATCAACTGCTTCGCCAATACCAATCATCCGGTGATACCAGTTAATCTGGAGGGTTCGGGTAAGTATCTTAGCGTACTCTCCGTCTTCTCCATAGGGCGCCAGAGTCACTGTAAATGCACTAACCCCGGGAGCAAGAGCGGCGAGGATGCCTGAATCCAGGCCACCGGAAAGTAGAAGTCCCTCGGCCCTACTCTCATCCACGGCACATTTAAGTTTTTTTCTTATCTCACTGATTAAGACTTGCATCGGAATGCCTCTTACAAGAAAACTGTCCTAAGTCCGATGTCCTAGGTCCTATGTCTAAAACAAAGTCAAAAAATCCAGCGACTTATAGTCCAGTAGCTAACTAGCGATATAAATTCCTGAACTTCAAGAAATGAAAAAAAGAACAGAGTGCATCCTTCAGCCCGGGAAAGCTCGAGCTTTGCTCAAACAATAGATGGAAAAAAGAGCAGTCAGTTCAATAATTTCATTGAGGGCTCCCAGAGTATCACCGGTAATTCCTCCAATTCGGCTCTTAAAATAGAGTGTTGCGAGATAAGTCACCCCCAAACATACTCCCATAACATAGAGGAAGGGAGATTTGAATATAACCAGCCCTAAGAGAGTTATGGTTAAACTTGTCCAAAAAATGGTTCCTCCTCCCTTGGGGATAAGAAAGGCTTTCCCCAGCCCTTCCATGCGGGTATAGGGGGCCAGATAAGTTGCCAGAACCATAGACCACCTGCCAACCGCTGGTGCAAGAAGAAGAGTTCCCATCTTCAGGGGAAATTCTATCTCCAGAAGGAGGAGAAATTTCAGCCCCAGAAGACTCACCAGGCCAACTGTCCCCTTAGCTCCACTGGATGGATCTTTCATTATTTTTAGTCTTTCCTCTTTAGTTTTGCCTCCACACAGTCCATCCACGGTATCCACAAACCCATCCAGGTGCAGGGCCCCGGTGATAACCACCCAGCCTAGAAGCACTAGCATATTAACCAGAAGAGGTGAGAAGAGAATAGAGCTAATTTCATGGACTAAAAAGAGAAATCCCCCAATAGCCAGTCCCACCAGGGGGAAAAAAGTCATAGAGGAGGCCAGGGCCTCCTCACTTTCTTCTACTTTTACTCTGAGAGGAATGATGGTTAAGAAACGAAAGGCTGCTAGAAGGCTTTTCAATTTAATTTCCTTGAAGGGTCTTTGTCTCCTCTTCCCGGGATACGCGGGCCTCTTTAAAGGTAGCCATCTCATTAAGAATTTTGACTCCCAGCTCCACCAATTTCATACCCAGAACTGCCCCTGTTCCCTCGCCCAGCCTCATATTCAAGTCCAGCAGAGGAATCTTACCCAGATGATTAAGAGCGATTTGGTGTCCTTTCTCCTGGGATCTGTGTGCGGCAATGAGGTAATCCTTTAGAGGAGGACAAAGCTCATAAGCTATAAGAGCGCTGGCGGCAGAGATGAAACCATCTATGACTATGGGGATCCTGTGGGCGGCAGCCGCTAGAATACAACCCACCAATCCTCCTATTTCAAATCCTCCCACCTTACTCAAAATATCGAGCGGATCGTGAGGATCGGGCTGGTTAATCTTAAGAGCCTTCTCGATGACCTCTATCTTTCTCTTAAGTCTCTCATCATCTATCCCCGTTCCTCTGCCAGTAACGTCTTGAACTCCGCACCCGGTTATGCAGACTACAATAGCGCTGCTAGAGGTAGTATTAGCAATGCCCATATCTCCGGTACCGGCTATATCCACGCCACTGGTAGCTACTTCCTCCTCAAAAATCTCTATTCCTCCTCCGATCGACTGAAAAGCCTGTTTTCGGCTCATGGCTGAACCCTTCGTCATATCCTGCGTTCCAAAGGCAACTTTTTTATTAATGAGTCTGCTGCTGCATTTTATCTCGTGAGCTACTCCCATATCTATAACCAGAACTTTTACTCCCACTCCTCTGGCT
>JAUVZN010000050.1 GCA_030602545.1 Candidatus Aerophobota bacterium | reverse complement strand
TGGTATATTGATCTTGTTTTGAAAGCGAAACTTGCTGACTACGCGCCGGTGAAGGGGTGTATGGTAATTCGTCCCAATGGCTATCTTCTCTGGGAAAATATCCAGAAAAACCTTGATAGAATGTTTAAAGAAAGCGGGCATGTTAATGCTTATTTTCCCCTTCTTATCCCTGAAAGTTTTATTCAGAAAGAAAAGGAGCATATGGAAGGTTTTTCTCCAGAATGCGCGGTGGTAACTCACGGAGGAGGGAAAAAACTGAAAGAGCCTCTGTTTATCCGTCCCACTTCCGAGACTATGATATGGAGTATGTATGCTCGCTGGATTACTTCCTATCGAGATCTACCCCTTCTTATAAATCAATGGTGTAATATAGTTCGTTGGGAGCTTCGACCTCGTCTATTTTTAAGAACTTTAGAGTTTCTCTGGCAGGAAGGTCATACAGCTCACGAAACTTTTGAAGAAGCAGAAAAAGAAGCTCTTAAAATGCTGGGGATTTATAAGAGTTTCGTTGAGGAGTATATGGCTATCCCCGTATATGAAGGGCAAAAGAGTGAGAGTGAGCGTTTTGCAGGAGCTCTTCAAACTTATACCATTGAAGCTCTTATGCAAGATGGAAAAGTTCTTCAGGCAGGAACCTCTCATAATTTAGGACAGAATTTTGCCCGGGCTTTCGATGTTAAATTTGCTACCAGAGAAGGAGGAGAAGATTATGTCTGGGCAACATCCTGGGGTGTAAGTACCCGTCTTATCGGCGCTCTCATTATGGCTCATGCTGACAATAGAGGTATAATAATCCCTCCTAAATTAGCCTCCCTACCTGTAGTAATAGTTCCCATATATTATAGTGCCAGCGAGCGAAGCAAAGTTCTCTCCTATATCCAATCCCTGTGTTTAAATCTAAGAAAGGATTTTAATATTAAAATAGATGACAGAGAAGAATATCGTCCCAGTTTCAAGTTTAATGAATGGGAACTACAGGGAATTCCTTTAAGGATAGAAGTAGGACCAAAAGATGTGGAGAAAAAACAGGCAGTCTTGGTACGGCGAGATACCGGCGAGAAAATCAGTGTACCTTTTAATGAAGTTTCTCTTCGAATCCCTGCTCTTTTAGATGAAATTCAGAAGAATATTTTTGAAAAAGCCAAAAAATTTAAAGAGGAAAATACCTTTAAAATAAATATTTTTGAAGATTTTCAGAAAATAATTAACCATAAAGGAGGTTTTATGTATGCTCACTGGTGTGGTTCACCAGAATGCGAAGCTAAAATAAAATCTCTTACTACAGCCAGCCTTCGTTGTATTCCTTTCCATAATGACAAAGAGAAAGGAAAATGCGTTTATTGTGGAGGAAAATCTTCTCAGCGGGTTTTGTTTGCCAAAGCCTACTGAGGAGGCAAGGTCCGGGAAATCTATCCTTAGTCTTTTAACTACGTCCCTTTTTTAGGAAACAGCTGGTTCCCTCATTAACTCTCCCCGTTCAAAACGACCAATATCTAACTTATCAATGGAGATGGTTGTTTCTTTACCCAGAATGTGTTCCGCCATTAGCACTCCCGTCATAGGACCTAACATAAATCCATGACCGCTGAAACCTGCAGCGAAATAGAAACCTTCTACCCCTGGCAAAGATCCTAATATGGGTGCCGCATCGGGAGTCATAGTATAGTTTCCTGCCCACTGCCTTACAACTTTAATATTGGAAAGAATGGGTAAAACCGTGCAGACCCTTTTTGCCATTTCTTCCATAAACCTCCAGCTTGAGGAAATATTAACTCCTTCAGGCTCATCGGGATCACTATAACTCATTATGAAGCTGCCCTGAGGCTCTTGCAAACAAGCAAGATCTGTAGAGATTACCATGGGACCTAAAAGAGGCTCCACCGGTTCTGTAGCCAGAATTTGATGTCTTTCAGGTTTTAAGGGAAGCTTTACCCCAGCCATCTCTCCTATGTGTTTTGCAAATGCACCAGCCGCATTGAGCACCTTGTTTGTAGCAATTTTCCCTTTATCTGTTATTACTTCTACTATATGATTATTTTTCACTTTTATATCTGTAACTTCGGTAAAGGTGTTTATCTCTACCCCAAGACGTTTAGCTGCTTCTGCATAAGCTTGAGATACCTGAAAGGGATTAACATGGCCGTCTTTTTGATGAAAAGTGCAAGCTTTAATTCCCTCAGGATTCAAGTAAGGCACGATTTCCAAAGCTTCTTCCACTGTTATTAGCCGAGATTCAATTCCCAGATTATTTTGCAGTTGAACATTCTTTTTGTATAACTTCACTTCTTCATCTGTAGTTAGCAACCAAAGGTAACCCCCCTGTTTAAGCTCTATATCCCGCTCATAATCTAAGAGTTCATTTAAATTTTCTAGTATTTCACAGGCTCCTTTTGCCAGACGGCAGTTTATTTCCAGGCCAAATTGTTGCCTTACTCCTGCACCGCATCTTCCTGTTGCTCCACTATAGAGGGATTCTTTTTCCAGGAGAACCACATCCTTACATCCCAAGCGGGCTAAATTATAGGCAGTGGAAAGTCCTGAAATACCTCCACCAATAATGACCACCTCACCGCTTTTCTTCATCTTTTTAACCTTCAGCTGCTTCAGCCAAAATGCCAATCTTTATGTTTTTGGTGGGCGCTCTGAAGGTAGAGAGCCTGAGCTCACTGACATCTTTTCCTGTAGTTCTGGCTATTTCCCCCATAACAATTTGTCTGCAGGTTCTACCCTGACATGGACCCATACCACATCTACTTATTCTCTTTATTTCATCTACGGTTTTAAATCCCTCTTTAATCAAATCCCTGATCTCCTTAAGGGTTATGTCTTCACAGCGGCAAACAATGGTATTCTCATGGTCTTTATTGCTAATCATTATTTTTCCTCAATCTAATATTTCTTACCTCCATTGATAATTCTTTGGGAACTAAAATGGAAATAACAGGTGTTTTATCTTCGTACCTGCCGTTTTGGACCTTTACTACTTTTGTCTTACCTACCACTTCTCCTTTGCGATTTAAAGCATCTACTTCTTCTCCTTTTTCAGGAAGAGGTAAGAATTCAAAGGGAAGTTTAATTAAAACCCCTGTTTCAGAATAAGTTTGGTCCACAATAAATATACAAAGTCCCGGACATCTGCTGATGCAAAGACCACAGCCGTTGCATATCTCAAAATCAATCTGGGGCAAATCATTTATATCTTCAAATTCCTGAATAGCTTCCTTCTTACACGCAGTATAACACGGATCGCAGGGTATTCGCTGGAAACATTCGATAATAGCAACCGGACCCTTTTCTAATCTTTCTTTTGGAGGAAAAACTTTCCACAAATCTTGGGGTGTAGGCACTCCTGTTTTTTCAATCATTTTAGTTTATCTTCTTTATCAAATTAATTGTTCCAGACCCTTTCTCATTCCTTCGCTAACCGGACCAGAACGCAAATTCATAAGCTCGTTTATTGCCTCTTCTCTTAATTCTTTGAATCTACCATTATCATACCCTAGGCTTTTTGCTGCGCATAATCCTGCCAATGAACCTTCAACCATAGCGCTGCTGGCTTCTTCCACACCAGCTACATCGCCAGCTACATAGATACCTTTTACAGTTGTTTGCATATCTTCGCCCCTTAATGGTGTATGGCCTCCCAACTCGGGGATATATTTCATCTGGCAGCCTGCTTGCCATAATAATTCAGCTAAAGGTGACAAACCTACGGCAATACACATAACATCTACATTTAAATCTATTTCTGTTCCTTTTAGAGGTTGCCAATTTTTATCTAACTGCCATATGGTAACTCTTTCCAAACTTTCCCTCCCATCAGCTTTCTTTACAGTATAAGAAGTATAGATAGGAACTCCTAAGCGACGAACCTTGGAAGCATGAACCCAATATCCACCTATTTTAGAGGCGGCCTCTATGATTGCTTTTACATTGATTCCCGCTTGCATCAACTGATAGCTTACAATAAGGCCAATATTTCCGGCTCCTACCATAAGCACGTTATTTCCAGGAACTACACCATGTTCATTCATTAAAGTTTGAGCAGCACCTGCTCCATATATGCCTGGCAGGTCATTGTTGGGAAAAGCAAGAACTTTTTCTGAAGCCCCTGTAGCTACAATTATTCTCTCCGGCTTAATCTTTGTAAATCTGTTGTTCTCTTCCACACCCAAAACGCCATCTTCTCGATAATAGCCTAATACTGTGGCATTAAGCATAACATCTGTCATTTCTTTATCCAATTTGTCAGCTAAAATATCTGCAATATCTATGCCTCTGATGAATGCATACTGCTTCTCAGAACCAAAAAACATGTGAGTCTGCTTAATTAATTGACCCCCTATTCTTGAATTTCTATCTAATAAGGTAACCTTTGCTCCCATTTGATTGGCACTTATGGCTGCCGATAATCCTGCGGGTCCGCCGCCAATAACTGCTATATCAGTTTTTCTTATTCCGCTGCCTCCTCCTGAGGATGAGATAGGGTTTGCCTTGGCTCTGGATAGGTCACCTTTCGCCATTTGAGTTCCCACTACCATACCTTCTTCAAGTCTTTCCACACACACTCTTACATTGGGCTCCCCATTAACCTTCATTAAGCAAGAGGAACAGTTACCAATGGCACAATAAAAACCTCGAGGTCGATTAAGTTTTATACTCCTCCTTAAAACTCTTACTCCATTTGCATGAAGAGCTGCTGCTATAGGTTCTCCCTCATATCCCCACATTTTCTTGCCATCAAAGAAAAACTCTACTCTCCTTCCCCTTTTAAAAGCTAGAATGGGATGTTCTTTAATGTGCATATGACCAGAGCTCCTTATCAGCCGCGAAGCCTCCTAGGTTGCTTCCCTGCCATCGCTGAACAAGTGACATCTGACCAAATGGTCCTTTTCCACCTCTACCATTGTTGGATCGACCTGAGAGCAAATCTCCATCTTCTGGGGACACCGCAGGTGGAAGCTGCATCCGGGCGGGACGTTCACCGGGCTGGGAATCTCTCCTCTGGAGAGCACCTCCTTCGGCTTGAGGCTCTCCTCCTCGTCAGAGACCGCCGGTATGGAAGACAGCAACATCTTCGTATAGGGATGTAACGGGTTCTGGAAGAACTCCACCGTGGGAGCGACCTCGCTGATCTTCCCCAGATACATGATCACCACCCGGCTGGCCACATTCCGCATCAGGCTCAGGTCATGGGTGATGAAGAGATAAGTGAGGTTGAAATTTTGCTGCAATTTCATCAGCAAGTTGATGATCTTGGCCTGCACGGAGACGTCTAAGGCCGAGGTCGGCTCATCCAAGACAACGAAGGAGGGGTTGGGGGCAAGGGCCCTGGCGATCGCCACCATCTGCTTCTCCCCACCACCTATCACCTGCGGGGATTTATACATGTAGTCTTCTGGTGGCAATTCGACCATTCTCAGAAGCTGCATCACCCTTCCCATCCGATCGCTGTTACTGCAGATGCGATGCACCTTGAGGGGCAACTCCAAGATCTGCTTGATGCTCCGTCTGGGATTTAGAGACGACCCCGGGTCTTGAAAGACGATCCGGATCTCCTTCTTTAGGGTCTTGGGACGTTGACTGAAGACTTTGCTTATGTTCTGTCCCTTGAAAAAAGCTTTTCCTTCAGTAGGTTCATAGATTCCCACGAGAGTATGAGCTATGGTAGTCTTCCCTGAGCCGGATTCACCCACGAGACCGCAGGTCTCACCCTGCTTTACTGAGAAACTGACGCTATCGACTGCTCTGACGGTCCCTTGTTTGGTAACAAAGTACTTCTTCAGGTTTTCAACGGTCAGTATCTCTTCTGACAAAGGGATCATCTCCTATAGAGAAAGCAAGCGACCTTATGGCTATCGCTGTCTCCAGTGGTGAAAAAGGTGGGTCTCTCCTTTTCGCAAATTGGCATCGCATGATCGCACCTGGGATGGAATCGACACCCGGAAGGAGGGTTAAGGTAATTGGGAATCCTTCCCCGAATACCCCGGCTTATGCCCTCACCGGTTAGCTTTGGAACACTCTTCAACAGTGCCTTGGCGTAAGGATGCAATGGATCGGCAAACAGATCCTTGGTCCTAGCCACCTCTACCATATTGCCTGCGTACATAACGTATACCCGCTCCGTCAAATTCCTTACCACACCCAGCGAATGGCTTATTAGTAGGATCGAAGGTTTCCTCTTTGCAACCAGTTCATTCAATTGTCTTAGGATCTGGGCCTGTATTGTGACGTCTAGATTTGTAGTAGGTTCATCGGCCATGAGAAGCCTGGCTGCAGCGCTAAGGGCCTCACTGATGCAAACCCGCTGTCTCATTCCACCACTCAATTGTATGGGATAGTTGCTCAGAATTCTTTCTGAATCCGGCATACCGGTCTCCTTAAGCACAGCAATAGATCGGGCTCTTATCTCCTTCTTGGACAGGTGCTCCCGGCCCCCGACTCTGGATGAATACTTGATAACATCCTGCAGTTGATGGCCGACTGTAAAGACCGGGTTAAGGGCTGCCAGGGGGTCCTGAAATATCGCACTCATCTCCCCTCTTCTCAGGCTTCGTATCTCGGCGGACTTCATCTTAAGGATGTCCTTTCCCCGGTAAATGATCTCCCCGCCCGAAATCCTTGCTGGAGGAGTGGGAAGAACCCGCAGGACTGATTTTATGGTGGTTGTCTTTCCACAACCTGTTTCCCCCACCAAACCCACCTTCTCTCCCTCACCAATTACCATATCCACGCCATTTAGTACCTTCAGCTCCCCCTCATAGATTTTGAACCGAACGTGTAAATTCTTTATTTCTAATAACGGTGTCATCTTGATAGTTACACTTCCTCGACGGCAAACATATCCCTTAGGCCATCCCCCACCAGATTGAACGACAATATGACAATCACGATAGCAAGCGCGGGGAATACGGCCATCCACCATTGGGCGGGCAATCTCTTCGCGCCATCCGCGACCATGGTTCCCAGACCAGGCCTAGGGGGTTGTACCCCAAGACCAATGAAACTCAAGGAAGCGCCAACTGTTATGACAAAGCCCGCATCCAAACTCATCTTCGTCAAAACGGGAGCCATACAATTGGGAAGGATTTCCCTGAGTAGGATATGCGGTTTGCTTGCTCCGGTAAGCTCAGCTTCACGCACAAAGTACTCATGACGCAGTGATGTGGTAACTGAATACACTAACCTGGAGTACCACGGCCACCACATGAGCGATATGGCCATCATTTGATTAAACAAATTAGGACTTAACATTACAGTTATGGCCAGGGCCAAAACCAAGGGAGGAACGGCTAAGAAGATATCCGTGATCCGCATGATGGCAATCTCGATCCACGTCCGCTGATAATATCCGGCAATAAGGCCCAGGATGACACCCGGAGGGACACTCAAGCTAAGCACAACAACTGCTAGGGTCAAAGAAAAGCGATATCCGAAAATAACACGGGTAAATATGTCCCTGCCCACAGTGTCAGTCCCAAAAAAGTGGGTCAGGCTTGGAGGCAGACTCGATTCAGGAAAGTTTGTAAATGCTCCGGCATGCTCAGGGTAAGGGGTAATATGTGGGGCAAGGATGGCAGCGAGAATGACTGAGAAAAGAATGATAAACCCTAAGACGGAAAGAGGATTTCGAGAGAATTTGTACCATCCTTTGGACAAACTAGCTCTTTTCCTGGACAAAGCAGCGAGAAAAAGCTCTTTCTTCGACAAGACTTATCCTCCCATCCTTTGCAGCCGGACCCTGGGATCAAGAAACGAGACAACAATATCCACAATGACATTCACCATGGAGAAGGCAACTCCTATAACCAGAACCACTGCAACAATGGCATTGAGGTCTTTATTCAGCATTACGGTAACTGCGTAGCGGGAGAATCCAGGCCACATGAATACCAGTTCCACAAGAAAGGCGTTGGACAGTTGATAAGCGAAAGCCAGGCCCATTACTGACACAGTTGGTATGAGCGACGGCCTTAACAGGTATTTAAAAAGAATAGACCACCTGGGGATGCCGTACACTGTATGAGCAATCACGTAGTCCTTCTGCAGATTCTCAGCTATGGAGGTGCGAGTAATTCTGCCCTCTTGTGCTATATTAGCTACTGCCAGGCTTACAGCCGGCAGAAGAATATGCTTGAGTCCCTCCAGAGCCATACCAGGTTTCCCGGCGATCAAACTATCAAGAATGAGAAAGCTGGTTATTCGGGGTGGAGGCCTCACTGTCAGACTAAGTCTTCCCACGGCAGGGGTAAGTTTCAGAACGTAGGTGAAAATCAATAGAAGAAAGATAGCTACCGCGAAAGCCGGCATGGCAATCCCAACATATGAGATCAGCCGGGACAGGCCGTCAAACCAGGAGTTCCTAAAATAGCCCGCAAAAACTCCCGTTACTTGTCCTATGACTAGCGATATAAGGAAAGAGCAGAGGATCAGCTCTAAGGTTGCAGGTATATATGCCTTCAGATCCGTAGTCACTGGCCGCCGCGTGTACAAGGATTTCCCCAGATCCCCCCGGAGTACCGACTTTAGCCAGAAGTAGTATTGAACCGGGAATGACTTATCCAGATGCATCTCTTCCCTAAGGTTCTGAACCTGCTCCTTCGTAGCAAGAGATCCCAGTGCCACGCGAGCCGCATCACCTGGCATGACTCTAGCAATGAGGAAAATGAGGAGCGAAAGGCCGAACAAAACGAAAAG
>JAUVZN010000007.1 GCA_030602545.1 Candidatus Aerophobota bacterium | reverse complement strand
AATCATAGCTTATCCTTTCCCGCAAAATAATTAAGAGGTCGGAGTATGAAAAACTCCCATGCTTTTTACTATTATAATAGCTTCGAAGAGTTAAGCAAGAGTAAAAACTTATAATCAGTCATTCAGGAATCCTTCGATTTTCAGAAGTTTCCTCTTTATCCCGAGTCCCGATGAAAATCCCCCCAACTCCCCATCTTCTTTAATGACTCTATGACAGGGGACAATGATAGGAAAAGGATTATTCCCTAAAGCTTTTCCTACTGCCCGAAATCCTTTGCTACCAATTCTTTCGGCTACCCATTTGTAGGAACGTACCTCTCCATAGGGAATAAGACGAGTCTGGGCCCACACCTTTTTGGAAAAAGATGAGTAGCTGGCTAGCTCCAGGGGACACCTGGAAAAATCTACCCTTTTTCCTTTCCAATAATCGGCGAGGTCCCACCTTAAGGATTGAAGAAGAGAAGAGGTAGAAGGTTTTTCACCCGGTTTGATTCCTAGGTTTTCCCGAGTGCTCTCCTCGGAATAAGAAAAGCAGACTCTCACTAATTTTCCCTGAGACGCAACCACTCCCAACCAAAATACATCTGGTTTAACAATCAAGAAATCCTTCATGGCCTAGCTATGCAGGGGGGACTATCTATCTTGCTTGAAAGATAATCCAGAATCTTTCTTGCCCTTTTTTCTCCAATCCCAGGAATCTCTGCTAACTTTCTCCAACTTTTGTTTCTTATTTGATCCACGGATTTAAGATGAGTAAGAAGGAGTTTTCTGGTTTCCCTACCTATGCCTGGAATCTCATCCAAAGATGAGACTCTGAGTCCCTTTTCTCTAGATTGGATATGAAAGGTGTGAGCAAACCGGTGAGCCTCATCCCGAATTTCCTGCAGGAGTTTCAAAGCAGCCGAGTTTTGGGAAATATTCAAAGGTAAGCTTTTACCAGGAAGATACACCTCTTCCAGTTCTTTAGCCAATCCTATCAGAGGAAGATCATCCAAACCAAGGCTCCTGAGAACTTTCAGGCACGAGGAGACCTGGCCTTTTCCTCCATCCACTAGAATTAGGTGGGGAAAGGTTCCTTTTTCCTTTATTATACGGCGATAGCGGCGGTCTACCACTTCTGAAAGCATAGCGAAATCGTCAATTCCCTCCACTCTCTTGATTTTAAATCTTCGGTACTCGGATTTTTTCCTTTTTCCTTCTTCAAAAACTACCACCGACCCGGTTGGATATCTACCATGAATATTGGAGATGTCAAAACCTTCTATCCTCAAAGGTTTTTCCTTGAGACTCAGATAAGCTTTGAGCTGAAGGAGAGCTTTCGCTTTCTCCTTACCTCTCTCCTGCTTTAGCATCATATAGGCGTTCCTTTCCAGCAGTTTCATCAATTTAAGTTTCTCTCCTCTCCTGGGGACTACCAGATTTACCCTGCCTCCTCTTCTCAGGGAGAGCCATCTTCTTATGGCTACCTGCTCATGTGTCTGTCTCTGTAAAACTACCTGCGGCGAAATAAAGGAAGCTTCAGCATAGTACTGCTTGAGGAAGGAGGTGAGTATGTCCTTTTCCATGCTCCTCGGGGCTATCTTTAGCAGGAAGTGCTTCTTATCCATGAGCTTTCCTTCACGAATGAGAAAAACCATACCACAGGCTTCCTCTCCCTCAGAGACGATCCCTATTAAATCCTTATCCTGTCCGGGAAAAGAAGAAACTTTCTGGGTTTGGCCAATCCTCTCAATTGCCTCTATACAATCTCGGAGCTTTGCTGCTCTCTCGAATCGCTCTTTCCGGGAAGCTTCTTCCATATCCTGTTTAAGCTGAAAAAGAAGCTTTTTATGGTGCCCCTGAAGAAAAAGGGATACCTCTTTGACTAAAGATAGGTAATCTTTCCTGCTAATCTTATCCACACAGGGAGCCATGCACTCCTTTATATGATAATTAATACAGGGCCTCATTTTAGGCCTGAGTTTTCCCTTGCACCGACGCAGAGGGAAAAACCGATGAATTAAATGGAGAGCCCTTCTGGCCGCTTTTACATTGGTGTAGGGACCAAAATACTCGGCCCTATCGGTCTTGGGATTTCGGGTAAGGAAAACCTTGGGAAAATCCTCATTAGTAGTGAGTTTAATGTAAGGATAGGACTTATCATCTCTGAGACGGATGTTATACCGGGGACGATACCGCTTTATCAAATTATACTCCAGGAGGTAGGCTTCGGTTTCAGAATCGGTAACTATTGACTCCAGATCCGCAAGCTGGGAAAGGAGTGATTCAGTACGAGGGGAAAAGGATACTTCCCCAAAATATGAACGCACCCGCTTTTTCAAGGAGAGAGCCTTTCCTACGTAAAGAACTCTCCCTTTTTTATCCTTGAAAATGTATACCCCGGGCTTATCAGGAAGATGATCCAACTTATCTTTTGGACTCATAATTCTCCCAAAGCCTTAAGATATTTCTCAATTCTTTGGAGTGACCAAGAAACCCTTCTGAAGTCAAACTCCAGCAAATTTAGTTTAATTCGCTTTTCCAGTTCTTCCACCAGTATTCCTTTGCCCCGGATAACTTTCCTGCCCCAGTAAACCTCACCTGAGGAGCAACTGGGAGAGCGGGCAATACTCACCAATAAAAAGGGAGTATCGGTACCTACCAATTCTCTTATTCCTTCCTTTATTTTCTCCGCTAAGTTAGAGCAATGTTCTCTAAAACCCTCCACTTTTTCCCACGCATCCTTTGGCTTCTTTTCCCTCTCTCCTATGAAGGAAAATTCTGGACAGGGAAGCTGCTCCAGCCACACCGGATAACGGGAAAGGATCCCTAAGAGTTTCTGGGTAACCTGGGGAGTATAGGCTCTGCCAGCTCTAATTTTCTGGTTGAGAAGACAGTGGGAGAGAAGAAGAGTCAGCTCCTTCGAGGGATGTCCCTGGGTACACATATAAATCCTTCACACTTCAAGAAAGGTTAGAATGGTATCTCCATATTTTTTCTGTTTCCTCAGGATCAGGTTCTTGCGGTCGAAGTTGACTCTCTCCTTCGGGGAATGCTGGACAATAACTGTATGCCCCTGAATTTCCATTTTTTCAATTATATCCAGAGTTTGATTTTGCATTCCCTGACAGTAAGGAGGAGCGATAAAGATAATGTCAAAGGTTTCCTTCTCTAGGAGCTCCTCAAGAACTACTAATACATTCTTTGGGTAGATTCTGAACCGAGAAAAAAGACCAAGCCCGCTGAGATTCTTCTTTATTACCGTAACACAACGGGGATTCTTTTCCACGAAGATAGCTTCTCTGGCTCCCCTGCTAAGGGCTTCGATCCCTACCGCTCCTGATCCGGCGTAAAGATCGAGAAAACGAGTTCCTTTTATTTCCTCCCTTATCACATCGAAGAGAGATTTTCTCACCCGGGAAAGAAGAGGGCGAGTAGAGCTAGCCGGAGGGGTCTTTATCTTCCGCCCCCTAAGCTCTCCTCCCGTAATTCTCATTAATATGTTCCTACATCTTTGGAGAAGGCACCTCTCTTAAGATATGGTTCTGAAAGGAGGTATCGGCCAGATTGGAAGATAGGTGTCCTTTTGAATACTTCCGAGAAAGACTTAACCACAGACCTCTTTACCTCGTCCATTTTTACCTGGAAGGAGAGAACTTTAGCCAGAGAGGTAACCTTTGCCTGGCCGAGCCCACAGGGATCAATAAGAGAAAAATAATCGAGATCTACATCCACATTCAAAGCTAATCCGTGGTAGGTAACCCATTTTTTCACTCCTATCCCGATGCTGGCGACTTTATGGTCGTTTACCCATACTCCGCTACGACCTTCTCTTCGCTGTCCCTTGATGCCTAGCTCTGCCAAAAGTTTAATAATCACTTCCTCCAGGTTCCTGAGATACTGGTGGATATCTCTTTCCCTGCCCAACAAACTAAGTATGGGGTAGGCAACGAGTTGTCCAGGACCATGGAAAGTTGCTCTGCCCCCTCTATCTACCCGGAAGAACTGAATACTTCTCCTTGAAAGACCTTGAGAAGAAATCAGGATATCTTCTTCCTCTCCCTTCCTTCCCAGGGTAATCACCGCAGGATGCTCTACTAAAATCAAAGTATCCCCGGAAGTTCCGGATATTACTCCCTGCACCAGTTTTTTTTGAATAGCCCAAACCTCTCCATAATCCTTTTGTCCTAAATCAAGCAAAGTTAGCTTCCTCATATTTAAAATGCCTCACCTATTCCGAAGTAAAATTTTCCCTCTCCAGTTTCTTTTATCCCCCAGTCAAGCTGGATGGGCCCGATGGGAGTGATGATTCTCATTCCAAATCCCCAACCTGTCCTGCAATCAGGTATCTGGGGATCCTCATGCCAAATCTGAGCACCATCTACAAAGATGACCCCAATCATATTCTTACTTAAGGGAAGCCTGAGTTCCAGAGTCCCAAGAAGCATCTTATTTCCGCTAAACTCGTTTAGATCATATCCCCGAAGAGTTTGCTGGCCTCCTACATAGAATTTCTCATAAGAGGGGAGTCTTTCCCCTAACCTGCCCCTGAGCCTGAGGGCAAGGATAGGAGACATCCAGAACTCATCCTTACGCCAATATTCTCTCAGCTCAGCCTTATACTTGGTGAAATTAAGATCACCCTTCAATAGGGGACCCCCGTTCGTCTCCATGGAAAGATACGAATAAGACCCCTTATAGGCATTGAAAGCTTCGTCCCTTACCCGGGTATCTCGATCAAGAGTTAACTCCAGGCTGCGTCGTGTCTTCCATCCCTCCTCAAGGCCCTCCGGCAGGGGCTTCTCATCTACCTGGCTGATATTAATTCTCTCGTTGCGCAGGCCAAGGAAACATCGAGCGTACTTCTGAAAAGGCCATCCCCATTCTATCTTCCCCCCCCTCCTTCTTTTTTCATAATTTTCTCTGTCATAGTATCTATGTTCTTTATTGTAAAGAGAAAGATCCAGACTAAGATCTTTATTTTGCCACCACCTATCCAGGAAACGAATATCATAATCACTTTTGTCCTTGGCGAACTTCCAATCCAGAGATATTTTTTTGCCTTCACCCCAGAGATTATCTCTATAGATTTGAACCATTCCTTCCCATCCAGAATTCTGGGCATATCCAGCGCCAAGAAGAAGCCTGCCCGTTCTCTCACCCTCCTCCACCTGGATCACAAGATCCATAACCTCCCTCGAGGAGGTAGGGAGAGGATCGATGCTTACTTTCTCAAAAAAGCCCAGATTATAAATTCTGCGCCAACTTTCCCTCATTTTTTCCACGTCAAAAACCTCCCCCTCTTTAAAGAGAAGACTGTGTTCAAACACTCGCTCTTTAGATCTTTGGTTTCCCTCAATACTGACCTTTCCTACTCTTACCTGAGGCCCTTCTCGGATGAGAAGAGAGATGGCTACTTGGCCCTTTTCCCTGTCGAACTCTAAATCTCGGTCTATCCGAAGGTAAAGGTGCCCCGTCTTCCCGTATTTGGTCTCCAGCCGTTTAATACTTTCCTCAAGAAATTCGGGAACAAAGACCTCTCCCACTCCTGGTTTTAGTATCTTCAGAATCTGAAGGGAGCTGAGGTGCTCATTTCCTTCAACATTCACCTCGAAAACAAAGATCCTCTTTCCTTCCTCTATTTCTAGGGCAATGTTAACTCGTTTTCCTCTTCTCTCAAAAAATTCAATCTGGGGCTCTTTGAAACTTGCAAAATAATATCCACGCTTTTGATACCTATCAATAACTCTTTGCATTCCTTCTCGTAGTTTTCTCTCGTCAAAATACTGTCCAGGCTTTGTCTTTAAAAGAGAGAGAATTCTTTCGCGGAGCAGGTGAAAATTACCCTCAATCATCACTTCGGCTATCTTCACTCTCTCTTTTTTCTCGATGACGATGAGAATCTTGCACTTACTTTCCTCTAAACTGGTTTGAGAGATCTCAACCTGGCTAGAGAAAAATCCCTTTCTGTGATAAAAATCCAGAATTCTATTTCGTGTCTCCTGGATCCTCTTAAAGTTCAGGATCTGTCCTTCTCCAAGAGTAACTAGTTTTCTTACTTTTTCTGTTTCTTTTTGTTCAATCCCCTCCAATTCAATTTGTATAATCTGGGGATTTTCTCGAACACGAAAGATGAGTTTTAACCCATCCTCTCCCTCTTCTTTTAGTGCCTCCACTCCCCAAAAATAACCCATATCATAAATAGCCTGCATGTCTTCCCTTATCATCTTTTCCGAGAGAGGTTCTCCTGCCCTGCTTTGGATAGTATTTTCGATCTCATCGCTCTTAATATGCTCATTTCCCTGAATTTCAATTTGGCTGATGATAAGAGAAGAAGCAAAGACACTTGCTTCTGAGAACAGAAGAAAAAGAGATAATAAGACTAAGCCTAATCTTATGGTGGCCCTAATGAAAAACCCCTCCTTCTTTAAATGGAGGGGACCTTTTCCCTTGTTGTATTTCATTTATCCATCCACATCTCAGGAGAAATCAAGACTCTTTATTCTGCCTTCTTTTTTTCTTGGAAAAAACTATCTTTCCGTCTTTTATGGATGCTACTATCTTATCTCCCGCTTTGAACTTGCCCTGCAGAATTTCCTCGGAAAGAGCATTTTCAATTAATCTCTGAATGGCTCTTCTTAGGGGCCTCGCCCCGAAATCAGGATCGTATCCCTCCTGGGCAATCAAATCCTTCGCCTCCTCAGTTACCTTGAGTTGTATCTCCTTCTCCTCTATTAGCTTCTCCATCTCATCTAGCATCAGCCCTACAATCTTTTTTATATGCTCCCTACTCAAAGCGTGGAAAACGATTACTTCATCCAGCCTGTTGAGAAACTCAGGGCGAAATTGGTGCTTCAGCTCAGAAAGGACACGGTTTTTCATATCCTCATACGGCATAGATCCTTCTTCCCCTGCCTGGAACCCCACACTGGCTCCGCTGGCGATCTGCTCAGCTCCCAGATTAGAGGTCATAATCAAAACCGTATTTCGAAAATCAACCGTATGACCAAGGTTATCAGCTAACCTTCCGTCTTCCATAATCTGTAGAAGAATGTTAAAAACATCAGGGTGAGCCTTTTCAATCTCATCCAGCAGAATGACGGAGTAAGGACGTCTTCTTACCTTCTCCGTCAACTCTCCACCTTCCTCGTACCCTACATATCCTGGAGGAGCTCCTGTAAGGCGAGACACGGTAAATTTCTCCATATATTCGGACATATCCAACTTTATCATAGCATCCTCATCGCCGAAGAGGAACTCTGCTAAACTCCTGGCCAGTTCTGTCTTTCCCACGCCGGTGGGACCCAGGAACATAAAAACTCCTATGGGCCGCTTAATATTTTTAACCCCCGCCTGGGCTCGGCGAATGGACTGGGAGATCGCTTTTATTGCTTCATCCTGTCCCACCATTCTTTCGTGCACAGCCTCTTCCATTCTAAGGAGTCGCTTGGATTCAGCCTCCGTCAAATCACGAAGAGGAACATTAGTCCAGCTAGAGACAATGTAGGCTATATCTTTCTCGGTTACCTCCTGCTTTTCCCCTTTTTTACTCATGTCGGCTTGCCACTGGGCTCTTTTTTCCACCAGGGCCTGCTTCAATCTTTTTTCTTTATCCCGAAAGCTGGCTGCTTTCTCAAACTCCTGCCCCTTAACTGCCGCTTCTTTCTCTTTCCTCACCTGCTCCAGCTCTTCTTCCATGTTCTTAAGGGCATCGGGACGAGCGCTGCTTCGTAATCTCACCCTGGCCGCTCCTTCATCCATTACATCAATGGCCTTATCGGGAAGAAATCTTCCCTGAATATAGCGATAGGAAAGCCTGACTGCAGCTATCACAGCTTCGTCGGTAATCTTTACCCGGTGAAAGGCCTCGTACCTATCTCTTAAGCCCTTTAATATCTCTACAGTCTCTTTCACCGTAGGTTCGTTGACTATCACCGGCTGAAATCTTCTCTCCAGAGCTTCATCCCGCTCAATGTATTTTCTGTACTCATCCAGAGTGGTTGCTCCGATACATTGCAGCTCTCCCCTGGATAAAGCCGGCTTGAGGATATTTGATGCATCTATAGCACCTTCGGCCGCCCCTGCTCCCACCAAGGTGTGTATCTCGTCTACGAAAAGAATAATATTCCTGGCTTTCCTGATCTCACTCAATATTCTCTCCATCCTCTTTTCGAACTCTCCTCGATATTTGGTTCCAGCAACTACTCCTCCTAACTCAATGGTAATCAGTCTCTTATTCAGCAGAGGCTCGGGAGCTGATCCATCCACAATTCTCTGGGCTAGTCCCTCAGCAATGGCAGTTTTTCCCACCCCTGCTTCTCCTATGAGAACGGGGTTATTCTTGGTCCGGCGGGAGAGGATCTGAATTACCCTCTCAATTTCTTTCTCTCTTCCTATTACTGGATCAAGTTCACTATTTCTGGCCGATTGAGTCAGATCCCGACCAAATCTATCCAGCGTAGGGGTACTGGTGGAAGCAACCGGGCTAGGAGAAACAGGCTTGGGTCCTCCCCCTAAGAGATTAATCACCTGTTGTCTTACCTTCTCCAAATCTGCTCTTAGAGTGGTAAGGATCTGGGCAGCCACACCTTCTTCTTCTCGAATCAATCCCAATAGAATATGTTCCGTTCCAACATAGTTATGCCCCAAATTTTTAGCCTCTGTTACCGCCAGCTCCAGGACCTTCTTAGCTCTTGGAGTGAAGGGAATCTGACCCAGAAATAAACCTCCTCCGCCTCTGCCCACTGCTTTTTCCACCTCCTCGCGAACATGAGCCAGGTCTATTCCTAATTCTTGCAGGACTGTAGCTCCCACACCCTCTCCTTCTCGAATCAATCCCAACAGAATATGTTCCGTTCCTAGATAATCGTGGTCTAATCTCTTGGCCTCCTCTCTGGCCAAGAGAATTACTCTTCTTGCTCTCTCGGTAAACCTGTTGAACATCTTTTCCTCCTTATTCACCAGCAACTATAGCAAAAATGTGGCCTTAGTCAAGAATACCTCGGGAGGGAGGAGCAAGGAAGGAACATCATCACTGCTACTCTTGCACTCAGAATACTTCAAATCCCTTTTAGGCCAAAAGATTTGCTGAATCCTGACTCATCGCCAAGAGATTATCCCTCTCAGCACTCAGAGATAGGAAAAAAATCGGCACCCCCCCTATTTCTTCGATTTTATTTAGATATTTCTGGAGAGATTGGGGGAAATCCTCAATCCTTGTCGCTTTAAAAGCATCATCTTCCCACCCCTCCATTTCCTCGTAAACAGGTTCACATTCCTGCCAGTGAGATGCCTGAGAGGGAAAATCCTCAATAATTTTCCCTCTGTATCTATAAGCAGTGCAGATTTTTATTTTTGAAAGACCCCCCAGGATATCCAGTTTTGTCAGGACAAGTCCGTCCAAGCCATTGACTCTTGCCGCATATCTAAGAACAACACCGTCGAACCATCCACACCTTCGCGCTCTGCCCGTAGTAGCACCATACTCCTGACCTCTCTTTCGAATTAACTCACCCACTTCACTCTTTATCTCTGTGGGGAGGGGACCCTCGCCTACCCGGGTAGTATAGACTTTAGCCACCCCCAAAACTTTGTCTATCCGGGTAGGACCCACTCCTGTTCCTGTACAAGCTCCACCTGCAGTAGCATTAGAAGAAGTTACAAAAGGATAGGTACCGTGATCCACATCCAAGAGACTTCCTTGAGCTCCTTCGAAAAGAATGGCTTTGTTCTCCTTCACCAGCTCGTGGATAATGAGGGAAGTATCGGCAATGTACTTTTCCAATTTCTTTCCATATTCCAGGTACTGCTTAAGGATTCCCTCAAGGGAAAACTTTAGTCCGCATGAACTTTCCCAAAACTCAAGGTTTATCCTGAGTTTATTACTCAAGGTGTCCTTGTCTAGAAGATCCGCTGCCCTTATTCCTCGACGGGCTGCTTTATCTTGGTAAGCAGGACCCACACCCTTTCGGGTAGTACCTATCCTGTTTTTGCCCCTTTGTTCTTCTTCTATTTCCTCTATCTTTTGGTGATAGGGCATAATTATATGGGCATTACTGGAAAGGTAGAGATTGTCCACTTCGATCCCTCTGGAATGAAGAGACTCTAGCTCATTGAGGAGTTCCTTAGGATCCACTACCACTCCATTTCCCATGATACATTTCTTTTCGGGTCGAAGAGCACCTGAGGGAATGAGATGGAAAACGAACTTCTCACCGTTGACCACTACCGTGTGTCCGGCATTACTCCCTCCCTGGAACCTCACCACTGCATCTGCCTTTCTGGCCAGAGCATCGATGATGCGGCCTTTCCCCTCATCTCCCCATTGTGCTCCTACTACGATGATATTTTGCAATAAACTACTCCCTTATATCTCTCCTAATTCTCGATCTTCAAAACGGGTGTATTCACTAATAAATATCAGGTCTACCTTGTCCGTAGGACCACGACGCTGTTTATTAATAATAACCTCAGCTTTACCCCGATCCTCCGGTTTTCCAGAATAATAATATTCCCGGTACAAAGAAAGGACCAGATCAGCATCTTGCTCAATAGCTCCTGACTCCCGCAGGTCAGAAAGCCGAGGATGTTTATCCTCTCTTTGTTCTACCGCTCTGGATAGCTGGGATATGGCCACCACTGCTATATTAAGTTCCTTGGCCAGGGCCTTCAGAGAACGTGATATTTCCGAAATCTGCTGCTGTCTGTTCTCAGCTCTTCTGTCTCCCTCCATCAGTTGCAGGTAATCTATTATAGCCATTTTGATATCATACTCTGCTTTAAGTTGCCGAGCTTTAGCTCTCACTTCCAGCACGCTAATGTTTGCTGAATCATCAATGTAAATGGGAGCTTCGGCCAGAGTTCCGGCTGCATCAGTGAGCCTGGACCAGTCATCCTCAGAAAGAAAACCCGTGCGCAGCTTGTGAGAATCAACCCGGGCCTCAGAACATAAGAGTCTCTCCACCAACTGTTCTTTAGCACTTTCCAAACTGAAAATAACCAGGGGTATCTTAGCCTCAATTCCAGCATATTCGGCGATATTAAGAGCGAGGGAGGTCTTCCCTATGGACGGTCGTCCGGCAATAACTACCAGATCCGAAGGCTGGAAACCCGAAGTTAATCTATCCAACTGGACAAAACCGGTGGGAATTCCTGTAATATGCTCTTTTCTCTCGTAAAGAGCTTCTATATGTTCAAAGGTTTCGGTCAAAACATCCTTTATGTGCCGGTAAGGGGTTTTAACTCTTTGCTGGGTGATGTCAAAGATAGAGCTTTGAGCTCTATCCAAAACAATGTCCAGATCCTGGGAATCATCGTAGGATAGAGAACGGATAAAATCCGCTGTCTTTAACAAGTCCCTGAGGATATGTTTTTCCTTCACAATTTGAGCATAATAGGGAACATTCACCGTGGTAGGAACAGAATTGACCAAATCGGCTAGATAAGAAGCTCCTCCCATTTCTTTGAGCTTTCTCTTCTTACGGAAGTCCTCCTTCAGGACGAGAATATCAACTGGTTTGTTCTCACTAAAAAGGCTGACGATTCCCTCATAGATGAGAGCATGGACTTCTGAATAGAAACTTTTGGAGTTAGTAATTATCTGCAAAACCTTAGGAATGGTTTCTTTCTCTAAGAGCATAGCTCCCAATACCGCTCGCTCCGCCTCTAAATTTTGAGGGGGAACCTTTTCTAGCTGGAGTGAGGATCCTGTTTTAGCTTTCATTATCTCGAACCCTTTAAAGGTGAACTAATTTTGCCTCTATGACTTCAGGGATCTCTGATATTTCCTCCATGGCCTTGGAAGGTGGAGAGCTGTCCAGGGGATAATCATCTATCCTTCTCTGGCCAAAGGATCACTAACGAGAATTTTCCACTTCATCTACTTCTATAGCGCCTAGATTCACCAAAAACTTCCTCAGCAGCTTTTAACCCTTTGCCCAGCTCCACAGAATAACCCAGTTCCAGGAGAGCCATTTCCAGAGCAGAGATAACCACAATTATGTCGGAGGTATCCGTCCAGCCTAAATGAGCAATTCTTATGATCTTGCCCGCTAGCGAATCCTGTCCTCCGGCGACCTGTACGCCGAACCTCGCCTGCATTAACCTTCTTAATTTTTTCTCATCAATCTGAGGAGGAAGAGTTACAGAGGTAATCACGTTAGAGGGATTCTCACCAAAGATTTTTAGGCCCATAGCCAAAATCGCCTTGCGAGTAGCCTTAGCCAGCTCAGCGTGCCGATTTACCACTCTCTCTATGCCCTCTTCTTTCAGTAATCTCAAAGAGTCTCTCAGAGCAAAAATGAGAGAAACTGCAGGAGTATAAGGTGTTTGAAACTTGGCCAGAGCGTTTCTTGCTTTCTTAAAATCCCAGTAATATTTAGGAGAGGTTGAGTTTTCCACCAGCTTCCAGGCTTTTTCCGAAATAGCAACAAAGGCTAGCCCCGGGGGGATCATCAAAGCTTTCTGGGAACCTCCAATGACTGCATCTACTCCCCACTTATCTGTGTGAAGAGGATGGGCACACAGCGCACTTATGGCATCCACCACCAGCACCGTACTAGTCTTCCTCAGAATCCTTCCCAGAGCCTCAATATCGTAGACAGCCCCTGTAGAAGTCTCCACCAATTGAGTGAAGACGGCCTTTATTTCTGGATTCTGTGATATCCCCTCCTCTACCTTGAGAGGATCGACTCCTTTTCCCCACTCAACATCTACCAGGTTTACCTTACCGCCGAAAGCCTGTATTATTTCGGCCCACCTCTCTGCAAATTTTCCTCCCCCGATTACCAGAACCTCATCCTCTGGCGACAAAAGATTAGCTACCGCCGCCTCCATAGCTCCTGTTCCCGAGGAAGTGAAAAGAAAAACGTCGTTATCCGTTTGAAACACATATTTGAGTCCCTCTTCAACTTCTTGAAAAACCTGTTTGAACTGGTTGGTTCGATGATGAACGATCTCTCTGGCTTGACTGAGTTTCACTTCCTCAGGAAGAGGTGTAGGTCCTGGAGTGAATAATCTCTGTTTCAACTCCTTCTCCCTCTATTCTGGTATCTCACATTCTTCCCTGACAAGAATATCTCGCGACGCCTCCCTTTCGCTGCATAGCAGCTTTGAACTCCTCTGCTCGTCGCTCCGCTCCTCAGTATAACCAAGGCCGGTTCTTTGTACAGAGATATAAACTCCGGTAATCGTAAGGGCAATATATCTTTACTTGGCGTAGACACTCACCCGTCTGTTTCCCTCGAACTTTACGTATCCATCAATTCTGGAGTAAAGGGTATCATCCCCACCTCTACCCACATTAAATCCTGGATGAAATTTGGTACCCCTCTGTCTTACCAGGATACTCCCCGCTCTAACCAACTGGCCACCAAAATTCTTAACTCCCAACCGTTTTGCCGCACTTTCCCTCCCATTGGAGGAATGCCCCTGTCCCTTTTTATGCGCCATGGGTAAGCACCCCCTTCTTTTTTTGTTATGGCGAACTTTATGGTCTAGCAATCTGGAAGGAGACTATTCTTTTATTTCACTAATACCAATGGCTAGGATAATCAGTCCTACCAGGGCCACACCTATTCCTACAATTCCCTCCACAAAGACTAGCACCTTAGGAGCAAATAGAACTATCAGCCATATTCCCGCAGCGGTTGCTACCGCTCCACCCACGATCTTCAACCATTTCTTCATTTCTCCTCCTCCTTATTCAATGCAGTTCCTCTCTACTTTATCTTGGGTATCTGCCTAGCCTGCTAAGATATGTCGATCATTAAATACAAGGAAAGAGAGAAATGTAAGCCGGGTTCTGTAACCAAAGGGAAATTACTTTCCCTTTGGTGGTAGTCATTTATCTGGGGCTCAGGTTACCCTGAGTCTCTAGCGGCCTACCCGAGGGTTAAACCCTCCTATTTGGCCTTGCTCCAGACAGGGTTTGTCCAGCTAGAGAATCACTTCTCTACCGGTAGGCTCTTACCCCACCTTTGCACCCTTACCCTCAGCCTGTACAGGCCATTGGGCGGTTTGGTTTCTGTGGCACTCTCCGTAAGGTTACCCTTCCTGGGAGTTACCCAGTATCCTTTCTTGGAGCCCGGACTTTCCTCAGGATACCTTTGGGTATCCCGCGACTACCTCATTCCCTCTTTCCTTTATGGCTGCCTCTTTCGCAAGTCGATCGGCCCCTCTGTTCCGGTCTCTTTTAATATGATTAAAACTCACTTTTTCAAAGAATCCTTCCAGATGACGAACTTTATGGTAAAGAGGCCTTAAGTTCTCATTTCTTACTCTGTAGCTTCCCCGAAGCTGTCGCACCAGAAGCTGACTATCAAGAAAACATTCTACCAATTTCGTCTTGAGATAAAGAGCTTCTTCCAGGGCATAAATCAAAGCCATGTATTCGGCTACATTATTGGTAGCCTTCCCAATGAATCTTGATACTTGCTTAATGAGTCTTCTATCTTGATCATAGATGAGAATACCCACTCCTGCCTTTCCAGGATTTCCCAGGGAAGCACCGTCTGCATATAGAATCAGCTTATCCAGTCCTCACTCCTTACTTCTTTCTTAATCTCAAAATATCTTTTTCCTTTGCCTGTATTTCTTTTTTCAGTTTGGTAATTTTACTTCCCAACTTTTTAAGCTCCGCATAGCCAATTTTCTTCTCCAGGTGAAGCTGGTAAGTCTTTTCCCCCAGCTCCTTGAGAAGACTTTCTATTTTCTTTTTTTCCCCTCGGATCCCGGACCTTAATTTAGTAACCTGGCCTATTTCTTTTGTTTCAAGGGCGAATTTTTCTATTCCTTCCTGGGTAGTCTTCTTAATCTTCTCCACTAGTTGGTCTAGTTTTTTCCTCCAGTCTTTAGCTTCTCCCCTGGTCTTTTCTATCCCTTCCTGAGTAAGGCTTTTAGCCTTTTCCGCTAACTTATCCAGCTTCATCCCCAGTTCTTCAAATCCTCCCATCTTACTCACCTCCTCAGGTCAAGTTCCTCGATACCCGTATAAATCTTCTAAATATTAACTCTTTCCTGAGGAATCCAAGATATTCAAGGGGAACACTTCCCCTTGAATATCTTGATTCTTGGAAATCCTGCGCTCTTAAAGAACTTACATTTTAAGTAATGAATTTTTCCCTGTTTTCAATCATCGGAATTTTATTGAAATTCCGATGCTTCGAGGTTAACGATGGAGAGAACACTCGAAATTAAGAAAATAATTGTTTTTCCTGGCCAAGGAAAATTTTTGAGTTAATGTACCCTGTTCCTTGCGGTTTGGGGGCGCGCCTGAGAGGAGTCGAACCCCCAACTCACGGATCCGAAGTCCGTTGCTCTATCCAATTGAGCTACAGGCGCAGAGAAGAACTTCGAGTCAAAAGAACACTTTCCCCCGAAATCATCTATTGCCCTGGAGCGGGAAACGGGATTCGAACCCGCGACCCTCAGCTTGGGAAGCTGATGCTCTACCCCTGAGCTACTCCCGCTCAATTTATCTATTGATAAAGTTCCTATCCAATCCCTCTCCTCAGCCTACCCGCTCATTATAGCATATTTCTGGTAAAATACAACCACCCTGGGTAAGATCCTTTATCTAATGATCTCGGTTCCAATACCTCTGTCGGTAAATATTTCCAGGAGGAGGGAGTGGGGAAGCTTTCCAGAAATAATGTGTACTTTATTTACCCCTGCTTCCAGAGCCTTTTGGCAGCCCTTAACTTTGGGCATCATTCCCTTCTCAATCCTTCCTTGGACAAGCATATCCTCAATTTGCTTCAAAGTTATGGTAGAAATGAGGCTCCTTCTATTGGATAGACCCCCCAGGATACCTTCTACATCTGTGAGAAAGACGAGCTTCTCCGCTTTGAGGGCACTGGCCATTTCGGCAGCCATAGTATCAGCATTTATATTGAGAGCCGTCCCTTCCCTGTCTACAGCCACCGGAGCAATAACAGGAATAAAGTCCTCTTTTTGCAAAACCTGGACATAGGTAGTATTCACTTCCTCTACCTCTCCTACCAGTCCCAGAGGTTTATCCTCCCTCTTTCTGGCTACAATAAGCTGACCGTCCCTGCCTTCCAGACCCACTGCTCTGCCCCCACACTGGTTAAGCATGGAGACAATCTGCTTGTTGATTTTTCCTACCAGAACCATCTCCACCACATCCATGGTCTCCTGGTCGGTAACTCTATTTCCTTCAATAAACCGAGGTTTTATGTTCAGTCTCCTCATCAGCGACGAGATAGCTTCTCCTCCACCGTGAATCACCACTGGTTTTATACCCACGTATTTCATAAGAACGATGTCCTTAGCCACATCCCTACTCAACTTCTCTCCCATGACTTTGCCTCCCAACTTCACCACCACTGTCTTCCCAGAAAACCTCTGAATATAGGGAAGGGCTTCTACTAAAACCTCGGCCCGCTTTAATGCCTCATTCATCCTGGACTCCTCATAAAAAATAGCCAGTTTAACTGCTTTGTCAAGAAGACCTGTCACATAGCTTTTTAGCTCTCTCTGCGATGTGCTCGCCGGTTAGTCCAAATACTTTCATCAGTTCCCACGGTGCACCCGACTCACCGAATTTATCCGCTACTCCAATCATATCCATCAATAATGGCGAGTTGTATCTCTTGCCCTGTCCTATCACTCCCGCTATAATATTTCCAAAACCACCTACCTGATGTTCCTCTGCTGTTACTATGATACCAACCTCATCTGCTGCCTTTATGAGTGCTTTCTTGTCAATTGGTTTGACTGTATGTACATCTAATATTCTGGTTTCTATTCCATATTCTTCTTTTAGAATATAAGCTGCCCTCATTGCCTCTGGAACCATAGGCCCACAGGCAATTATACTGAGATCTTCATTTTCTAACTTATAATCAGTGGAAAGCCTTATCTCAAATGCCTCTATGAAGTTTTCCTCCTCACCCCTGTACCTTATTACATTGGCCACTCCAAACCGATAAGGAGTGTCTTTGGTGGTTACCAGGGGAGTTGCCTCTCTTGCATACCTGATAACTGCAGGTCCCGCAACAAGAGCAATTACCTGGGTGGCTTTTTCTGTTTCAACTGAATCACAGGGCACAGCTATATGCATATTAGGTAGATAGTACATATTGCTGATTTCTTCCAGTGCCTGATGAGTAGCTCCGTCTGGTCCTACCGAGATACCACCATGGGCATCAGCAATCTTTACATTGAAGTTGTTATAGCATACAGTAGTTCTTAACTGATCCCAATTTCTCCCGGTTACGAAAACCCCATAAGATCCAATAAAGGCTATCTTGCCTTCCTTAGCCAGGCCAGATGCAACCAGAGCCATATTAGCCTCAGCTATGCCCATGCTGAAGAACCTATTTTTCCTCTCCGGATGCTTTATGTAGAAATCACTCATCCTTATGGAGCTGGTAATATCAGCCCCATGAGTAACCACTCTTTCATCACTACCGAGCTTCTCCAGAGCTCTGCCAAAGCCATTCCTGGTAGCATCCATCTTGACCCTCATCCTATTACCTGAATTCCACCAATAATTTCTGCTGAACTTAGGCATGGAAGCTTCTATCTTTTTGTCCATATCTTTCTGATAGTCGTCGGCGATTCTTAAGAGTATATCTACTTTCTCTTTGGTGAATTTGGAATCTCCTATATCTTCCAGTGCTCTATCCAATGATTCTTCTCCTGATCTACCGTCTTTGGGAGATATGCCATGGTATCCCACTACACCCTCAGCGAAGGATACACCTTTGCCTTTGGTGGTTCTGGCAATTATTACCGTTGGTCTTCCTTTTGTCTTCTCCGCCTCATCAAAAGAGGTTAGGATCTCACGCATATTATGACCATCTATTTCCAAGACATTCCATCCAAAGGCCCTCCATTTATCAGCAAGAGGTTCTAATCTCATGACCTCTTCGGTAGAACCGTCAATCTGCAGATCATTTCTGTCTATGATAGATACAAGGTTGTTTAATTTGTAGTGAGCGGCAGACATTGCGCCTTCCCAAATAGAACCCTCATCAAGCTCTCCATCCCCATTGATGCAGTAGACCCGGTAGTCTTTTTTCTCCAGCTTGGCGTTCAGTGCACAGCCTATAGCAACACCCAACCCCTGCCCCAGGGATCCGGATGAAAGCTCGACTCCTGGCAGTTTTAGTCTGTTAGGATGACCTTCAAAACCAGAGCCTAGTTTTCTTAGTTTCACAGCCTCTTCTATAGGAAAATAACCTGCCTCACCCAAAGCCACATAGAGAGCGGGGGCTTTATGACCCGTAGACCAAAAAACCCTGTCCCTATCCTCCCAATCAGGATTTTCTGGGTCATGTTTTATCTTCTTGAGATACAGGGCTGCAGCAATGTCCATAATTGACAAAGTCCCCCCGGTGTGCCCTGAGCCAGCCGCAGTAATAGCAATCATATCGTATGCTCTCATCTCTTTTGCTTTTTCCACGAGCTCCTCGATGGTATAATTCCTCCTGACCTCTCCTGTTTTAGAATTCATAATGGGCATTGGTTAGTCCTCTCCTCTCTTTCTACGGGTACTGCGTAGGGACCCTCTCTCACCAAGGCCATCTTGGGTTTTCCTTTTATCTTTCGTTCTATCTTTCGTATACCGTAAAATATGGCCTTCTGTAGCATTTCATCTGGCTTTACACTTTTCTCCTCTACAAGCTCATACCCACTTTTGCCGGGTAATTCTTTCAAGTCTCCAGGGGGTATTTTTGTGGTACAATAAATCAGTCTGTCAAAGGCTCCGATCTTGCTGAAAAATTGATCCCATTTCTGTGCCTGCCATTGATCAGGGATAAACCGCCATCCGCTACTCTTAATAAACTTGGTAAATCTCCCCGGGCCTCTCTGTTTTAGAACCTGCATAACTTTTCTATAATCATCTTTCCCTACAGGCTCCTCACTACTGTTATGGGCAGCTAGAATAACTATCCCTCCTCTCTTAATAATAGGGATCACTCCGTAGGCTGCTTTTGCAGCCTGATAATGATTCGTAGCTACGTTCCCACCCTGGGTTAAGACTATGTCATATTCATGATTCACAGGAATAACAGAGTATCTTTTTATTTTTTCCACCGCCTCATAATGAGCTTTATCTAAATCGCCTGCAAAAACTCCTGTAAGTTTTCCTTCACCATTTAAGGTGACATTCACACTAAAATCCACTCTTGCTTCATAAGCAACTTTTAGGGCGAAATCATGGCAGGGATTACCCTTCAGGACTAGGTTTGTAGCATTAGGATTATCCATAAACTCTCGAGAGTGAAAGAAATATGTAGTCTCTGAATTGACAAGCCCAGGACAAATCGCTTTCCTCCCGCCTGAAAATCCTGCCATAAAGTGAGGCTCAACTAAACCGGTGATAAGATGAATATCTGTCTTTAAGAACCCCCGGTTTATTTTGACTGAGACTCCATCTATCGTGCCAAGGTAACACAGATCAGAGGAGCTAGAGTTATGATCTACTATCTGATATTTATCTTTTATGAGCGCTCCAAAGGTCTCTTTTTTCCATTTATCAGACGTAGCCAGGTGAGTCCCGGTGGCTACTATAATCTTTATGTTCTCAGCCTTTACCCCTATCCTTTCCAATCTTTTTAAAAGAGGCAAAAGTATTCCATCTTCTCTTTCTCCATTGTAGGGAACGGGTCGTGTCTCATCAGATACAGCTATGGCAACCGATGTCCTGGAAGGGCTTTTGCGAGAGTTAATAATGTTTTCTATGGGTCGGCTTTCTATTGGCCTGGATAGAGCATTTTCTATCTCCTGTTCAGGATTTTCCAAAGCAGGGACCTGTTTCATCTTTAAAATATCACAATAGGGAGGAACCCTTATCTGCAAAAAGTCCCTCCCATCTTCCAGGCTCACATCTTTCCAACCCCAGGTATTCATTTGAAGATCAGAATTACTCTCTTTGCTGGACATCTATGCCTCGGGTAATATCTTTATCTTATCAAAATCACCGCTCCTGATGGCATCTATTAATGCCCCCATGTATTCATCAATGTTGACCTCTGTTCGAGGTTCGTCTATTTCTCCCTTCGCATCTCGGGCGATTAAAGAAACAGGAGCCTGTTCCAGTTTGCTCCACAGTTGAGGATTCTTGGCAGCGGTTAGAATTCTTTTCTTATCCTCATCAGTGGCACCAACTTCATCAAGGGTGGTGGGGAACTCTATTTTTGTCAAGAACTTCATCATGCCTCGAGCAACTATAATACCTAAATCTCTACCACTGTGCTTTTCTATATCCTCATCTATATAACCTGCCCGGTAAAATATCCTGCCAACCATCTTTAGCTGCTGCTCAATAGCTGGAGCAAAGAATACTGTGGCGTAGGGATTTACCAAGGCACAGGCTCTACCATGAGTTAATATGTTTACCAGGGAAAAACTAAAAAGGTGAGCATAGTTTGTTCCTCCAACCATGATAGCATAACCGCCTAAATCGGTACCCAGACCCAGCCCTACTCTTGCTTCCCCATCTTTAGGAATGCCCACCGCCTTTGGCAGATTCTCTACAATTAAACTAATCCCAACTTCTGCGATCTCCATGACTTTATCAAAGAAAGATTTCCCTGTAGCCCCATATACAACCTCCAGGCAGTGGGATATCCCATCCAGTCCACCATCTGTGGTAATGGAATAAGGGGCTCCTACAGTTGTTCTATAATCAAAAACGGCAAAAGAAGGCACAATTGCATCATCAATGATCAATTTCTTCTGAAGGGTTAGCGGATCGGTAATATTGGAGTACTTGGTAAGATGAGCTCCTGAGCTTGATGCTGTTTGAACCGCTATGATGGTGGGAAGTTTTGCACCCTCTGCATTTAATTTCTCCGTTACCAGGCCCTGGCCAAAATAGGTCTCTACATCATCAGAATCTAAAGTAGCTAAAACGCTAGCAGCTTTTACTGCATCAATGGTGCTACCACCCCCAAGAGCAATTATGCTATGGGGTCTCTTCTTTCCTAGCTGGTTGGCAATTCTATAAACATCCTCCCGGGGAGCATTTGCTCTAGCTCCCCTTATGATACCTGAAACATCAACGTTTTTATTTCGGAGATAAGATCTAACGTTGTTTACAAGCGGTTCAGTCCATTTCTCAAATCCCAGTCCGGTTACCACCAACATAGTAGATTTACCAGCCCTTTTAGCAAAATCTCCTACCTTCCCCAAAACACCCTTCCCAAAGGCATAATTTCCTTTTTTCCAATGCTGAAGCATATCTTTCGCCCGAGCCTTATAGTCCATGCTTATCTCCTTCCTTTATCTAGACCTCTACTCTCGTTTTTACCTGGCCCTCACGAAATCCTTCATCTCCTGCACCAGGCGGGTGCCAGCTTCCATAATCATGCCAACATCCGTGGAGACAAGGACGAGTTTCATTCCTTCTTCAATCCACTTTTTGGCTGCCTCGGTGTTGCCAACATGGATACCGGAGATGATACCGTGTTTCTTGCACGCTTTAATGACCTTGCGTATAGATTCAATGAACTCAGGTTTCTCCATCCGACCAGGAATCCCCAGGGATTGGGAAAGGTCATTGGGGCCAATCAGAGCGGCATCCACTCCCTCTATACTTACGAGCTGGTCAATACTCTCTACAGCCACTTTGCTCTCTATCTGGATTACTATCAGCGTCTCCTCATTGGCGGTTTTCATTAGCTGTGTCGCTTCCCCTTTAGCAAAATCGTGGGGAGCCCTTCGAAGAGACATTCCCCTTTCTCCCAGGCGATAGTATTTGGTAGCTCTGATGATTTCTCTTACTTCTTCTTTGGTCTCCACCCGGGGAATAAGGAGACCCTGAGCCCCTGCATCTAAAGGCCTAGACATCAAATGATGCTCCTTCCTGCTGGGCACCCTCACTACGGACACAATATCGGCTGCTCTGGCTGCCAGGATGAGATCGGCGACTGTTTCAATGGAGAAACTGGAGTGCTCTGAGTCAATAAACATACAGTCAAATCCGGCAGTGGAGAGCATTTGAGCAATAGAAGGGGATTTAACTTCCGTCACCATGGTGCCAATAACGACCTTTCCCTCTCTGAGAAGCCTCTTTACCTGATTTTCTCTCATCTTTCTCTCTCCTTAAGAATAGTTACTCTAAGAGATACCCGGGCTTTCCTGATGAAGCAGATGGCTAAACCTGGCGTACTTCCTTCACCTTCTTTTCCTGTATTTCATCTATCCTGCTGATGAAGTCATCGGTAAGAGTCTGAATCTCTTTCTGGGCTCGTCTCATCTCATCTTCGGAAATTTCGTTTTTCTTCTCCAATTGCTCTACCTTCTCTCTTGCTTCACGCCGGTAATTCCTGATGAGAACCTTCGTTTCTTCCCCCCATTGTTTCACCATTCGAACTATCTCTTCCCTTCTCTCCTCTGTTAAAGGTGGGATAGTCAACCGGATTATGTTTCCATCATTGCTAGGATTTATACCCAATTCGGAGGTTAGAATAGCCCTCTCTATATTAGTCAGGATGGATTTATCCCACGGCTCTATAACCACAAGACGGAGTTCAGGGATAGAGATGTTAGCAAGTTGCTTGATGTTCATCTTCGATCCGTAACAGTCCACTTTTATATCTTCTACTAAATCTACCCGAGCTCTATCCCCTCGCATTCTAGCGTATCTTCTGCCAAGATTCTGAACGGAATGGTCCATCTTCTGGCTAGTTTCCCCATAGATTTTTTTTACCATCGGTTCCTCCTTTTACCTCAGTTTTGGGAAACCTTAGGAAGTAGATATGGGAGATGTCTAACTTTAAGGTAAAGAAGCTTTTGGAAATGACAGAGGGCTCCAGAAACATCATCTTTGAGAAAAGTTATGAGGGGACGGTTAGTCGGTGATTATAGTCCCTGCCCTCTCCCCCAAGACAATTCTTTTAATATTCCCCTTTTTCTGCAAACTAAAAACAACGATGGGTAGGTGGTTATCCATGCAGAGTGAGACAGCTGTAGCATCCATAATTTCCAGTCTTCTTCTCAAGAATTCCCCATACTTTATCCTATCAAATTTCTTGGCACTGCTGTTTTTTAGAGGATCGGAGGAATATACTCCATCTACCTTAGTAGCTTTTAGAATCGCCTGGGCTCCTATCTCCAGAGCTCTGAGGGCTGCTGCTGTATCTGTAGTAAAATAAGGATTTCCTGTTCCACCGGCAAAGATGATCACCCTACCCTTCTCTAAATGACGCAAAGCTCTTCTTCGTATATAAGGTTCAGCAATTTCCTGCATTTCGATAGCTGTCTGAACTCTGGTGACTACTCCCATTCGCTCCAGGGTATCCTGGAGTGCTAAGGCGTTGATGATGGTAGCCAGCATTCCCATATAATCAGCGGTAGCTCGGTCTACCCCGTGCTTTGAGGCTACCTCACCCCTGAAAATATTACCTCCTCCCACCATCACTCCCATTTGGATCCCTAACTTCCTAACTTTCTTAATTTCCCTGGCTATCACATTTACCTGGGTGGTGGAAATTCCATACCCACTCTTGCCAGCTAGGCTTTCTCCACCTATCTTAAGAACCACCTTTTCCCATTTGATTTTTGGCTCGCTCATTAGTCAGTCAGTTATCGTCATGGTCCTCTCTGAGCCTATACCTGACAAAGCGCTCAATTTTCACATTTTCCCCGACTTTACCTATTAACTCCCTAAGATAGTCCGTGACCGTTTTTTTGTCATCTTTAAAAAATGGCTGCTCCAGGAGACATACTCGGGTGTAGAATTTCCTCAAGCGGCCCTCCACAATCTTCTCCAGTATATGCTGGGGCCTGTCTTCTTTTTTGGCTTGTTCTGTAAGAATAGCCTTCTCTTCCTCCAGGAATGAGGTTGGGATCTCCTCAGGCGAAATCCACTGAGGATCAAAGGCTGTAATATGCATGGCTATGTCCTTGGCAAATGACTGAAACTCTGTATTTCTGGCTACAAAATCAGACTGACAGTGAATCTCTACCAGTACTCCTACCTTTCTATCATGATGAACATAGGAGGCAATTATACCCTGGGGGGTTTTCTCACCGCTTTTTTTCTCCGCAATCTTTATCCCTTTTTTTCTCAAGATTTTTTTAGCTTCAGCGATATTGCCTCCGGCCTCAAGAAGAGCTTCCTTGCAATTAAGGACTCCTGCCAAAGTCTCCTGGCGCAACTTCTTTATCTTATCCACTGAAATGCCCATGAATTAGACCTCCCTTTTTCTATAACTTAACTATGCGTTTTTAGATGTCACTATTCCTAGCTTTTTCGGGTTTTTCGCTAGATAACTTCTTTTTCCCTCAAGTTCCTTCAGACTTAACTTCCTCAATTTTTGCCTCTTTCTTGATTTCCTCTCCGGATTCTTCTCTGGTTTTCTCTCTGGTTTCTTCTTCGATTCTCTGTTTAGTTTTCTCTTTAATTTTCTCTCTGGCTTTCCCTTTAGTTTCCTTCTTAGTTTTCTCTTCGGTTTCCTTCTTCCTCTTTGCAGTCTTCTCTATAACTATATCTCGCTTGATTTTTTCTTCCCCGGTATCCTCCTCTTTTGCTGCCCTTATTTTTTTGCCTTGTTTTTCTTTATCTTCCTCTTTTACTTCCTCTTTCTTCTGAGTTTCTTCTTTGACTTCTTCGGTGACCTCTTCTTCTTTAGCTTGTGCCTGTTCCGCTTCCTCTTCCTTCTTTTCTCGAAGTTGCCTTCCCTCAAGTACAGCATCGGCGATCTTACGAGAAATCAGAGCAATGCTCTTTATAGCATCATCATTAGCAGGTATGAGGTAGTCTACCAGATCCGGATCACAGTTAGAATCTACAATGCCCACAACCGGAATACTTAGTTTTCTCGCCTCTCTCACCGCTATTTCTTCTACCTTTATATCGGTAACAAAAATAGCCTGGGGAAGACTACCCAAGTCTTTAGTTCCTGTGAGATTACGCCTCAGTTTCTCCAACTGCTTACGTAGATGCATTTCTTCTTTCTTGGGAATATTCTCCCATAGATCTTGGCTTTCCTCCATTTCAAGTTCGCGCAGTTTATCAAGCCGGCTTTGTATGGTAGAAAAATTGGTCAGAAACCCACCTAACCACCGGCTGTTAATGTAGAACGCACCGCATCTTTTTGCTTCTTGCTCAATGCATTTTTTGGCCTGTTGTTTGGTTCCAACAAAGAGGATTTTTCCCCCATTCATGACCAGATTCTTGACAAATCTGCAAGCTTCTTCTATCTCTCTGACTGTTATACTGAGATCCAGGATGTACATTTGGTTTCTCTGAATATAGATATAAGGCTTCATTTTAGGATTCCAGGCACTCTTTCGATGACCGAAATGAGCTCCTGCTTCCAGCAATTCTCTCATAGTTACTATGGGCATTTTTATTATCCTCCTGACTTTGCTCTAATTACTTTGATCCGGACTCGGCAGCATCTTTCAAAAGATCCCCTCCTCTACTCTGATTAATACAGACTTTTCTTTCACCACTGGCAGGTTATCTATATTTTTAAGGGCTTTTTGCAGGTCCTCCTCCTTTGCCTCATGGGTAAGCATAATTACGGGGACAGATTTTGCCTTCCTTTCATCTCTTCCTTTCTGGAGAACAGACTTAATGCTTATGCCGTGTTGTCCCAGAATGCCCGAGATTTTGGCCAAAACCCCGGCTTCGTCCAGTGCGCTAAACCTCAAATAATACTGAGTCTTTATCTTGCCCATTGGCCTCAAGGAGAGTTTTCTCTTCTCCGGGGGGAAAGTTAATTTTCTCCCCCTGGCAATACATATAAGGTCCTCCAGTATGGCCGTAGCCGTAGGGTATTTACCCGCTCCTGGTGCCTGCATCCCTATCTCCAGTCCCACTTCATCCCTCAGTTCAATTCCATTCTCTATTCCTTCTAGTCTCGCCAGACCTTTATCTCTGTGAAGTAGAGCTGGATGAACCCGCACCTCCAGATTGTTAGTTTGAGTCTTGGCAATGGCGAGGAGTTTTATGCGATAACCTAACTCTTTCGCGAAGATAACATCCTGGGAGGAAACTCTCCTGATCCCTTCAATAAGAATGGAATCCAGAGTAGGAAAATATCCCAAGGATAACCCTAAAAGAACTATTAGTTTATGGGCTGTGTCGTAACCGTCAATGTCATCAGAGGGATCCTTCTCTGTATAACCCATCTCCTGCGCCTTTTTCAGAACAGTAGAAAAATCTTCTCCTTTTCTCTCCATCTCGGTTAGAATATAATTACAAGTTCCATTAAAAACTCCAATGAGTTTGCTGATTCTGGATGGAGAAAAACTTAGACTTTCTATAAGCCGATAACTGGCAATATTGGAAGCCCTCACTCCCAGGTAGCAGTCATTTTCCATAGCTTCCTTAAAAATTTCACTTCCTGCTCTGGCTAAAAGAGCTTTGTTAGCGGTAACCACATTTTTTCTTCTTCTGAGCGCTTCCAAGATGATTTCTCTGGCAGGACTTACTCCTCCTATAACCTCGATCACGGTATCAATCTTGGGATCCTCCAGGATATCTTCAGGATTAGTGGTTAGGAGATTGGCAGGCAGGGAAACAGATCTCTTTTTCCTTTTCTGTCTTACAGCAATCCTCTCTAGGATAACCCGGCAGTCTCCCAGCATCTGTTTCCTTTTGAGCAGCAGCTCCACTACCCCTGTACCCACAGTACCCAACCCCAAAATACCTAAATGAAGTTTCTTCTTCATCACCTTTTCCTGGTTTACAAGATACTCAAGGGGAAGTGTTCCCCTTGAGTATCTTGATTTTTGGAAATCTTGCACTCTTAAGAACTTACATTTTAAGTAGCGAGTTTTCCCCTATTTTCGATCAACGGAATTTTAATAAAATTCCATTGATTAAAGGTAATACAAGCTGCGGCAGTTGTCAAGAAATATCTTCTTTTGGCTACAATAATACTGCAGGCTTTTTAATGGAAAAACTTAACAGGAGTTATTACTTCAAGCAGGTATTATAGAGGAAGGAAACTATCTGGATACAGAGAGGGGAACTCTTCAGGGAGTAGTTTAAATGTTACTTTATTTTCTCTTCACAACCTGGGGATTGACAGTCGCTTTGGGTAGCCCTCCTTTTAAAACATCCAGCACTGCTTGAGCTGCTTTGATCTTCAGTTCAACATATGATTCCTCCGAATAATAGGAAATATGGGGTGTAATGATGACGTTGTCCAATCTCAAAAGGGGATTTTTCGAGTCAGGCGGCTCTTTTTCCATGACATCCAGAGCAGCTCCAGCAATCCATCCTTCTTTAAGGGCTCTACAAAGGGCAAGCTCATCGACAATAGCTCCCCGGGCCGTATTTATGAGATAAGCATTTTTTTTCATAGCTTTGAATTCCTCTTTCCCAAAAGAATGCTTCGTTTCCTCGGTGAGCGGAGCGTGAATGCATATAAAGTCCGAGTTTGATAATAGCTCAGAGAAGCTGACTAATTCAACTTTTTCATTTGCCTCAGAAATATACGGGTCATAGGCTATAATTCTGAAA
>JAUVZN010000030.1 GCA_030602545.1 Candidatus Aerophobota bacterium | reverse complement strand
CTACTGGATTTTTATGAAGAAGAGCTTTCTGAAAAAGAGGGTGAGGTGAAGAAGGAAATACTCAAAGATGAAGAGCTGCCCTTCAACAAGGAAGGAGTTGAAGAGCAAAATACAGAACCTGCCTCCTTAGAGGACGATCATAATGAAACAATCACATTTGAGGATGAGTAGCTGTCCTCTATGCGCCGGAAATCTTCGTGCCGCATGCAAGATCTCCTTTTGCCTAGCTTATCCTATCCCGGGAGGCAAGCAAAACATTGCTTTGTAAAGAGGAGGAAGAATTATGACTTATCTGGTGACAGGAGGAGCAGGTTTTATTGGTTCTTACGTGGTACGGAATTTGATCAAGCAGGGAGAAGAAGTCGTTGTTTATGATATCAATACCAAGGAAAATTCTATTCAGCAAGTTTTAACTCAGGAAGAGCTGAAAGAGGTAAATTTCGTCCAAGGTGATATTGCTGATGCAGTCGGGCTACTCAATACCCTTAGAGAATACGAAGCAACAAAGATTATCCACCTGGCGTATCTTTTGATACCCGACTCCAATAAGAACCCATCCGTGGCAGTAAAGGTAAACTGTCAGGGATTTAACAATATACTGGAAGCAGCAAGAATCCTTGAATTAGAGAGAGTTGTCTGGGCCAGTTCGGTAGCCGTTTTTGGTCCTCCCAGATTTTATGCCGACAAGTACCTTCCTGAGGAAGCTGCTCATCATCCGGTAAGTGTCTACGGTGCCTGCAAGTCATTAAACGAATATATGGCCACTTACTACTTTGAGAAATTCAAGGTGAACAGTATTGGTCTAAGATTCACCATAGTCTATGGGCTGGCCAGAATAAGAGGGGCCAGCGCCTTCACCATGGAGCTGATTGAAAAACCTGCCCTGAATAAATCTGCCGTGGTCCCCTGCGGGGATGATACCATAGACTGGCAGTATGTAGAAGACGCGGCCCAAGTTACTCTCATGACCTGCAAAGTGAAGGAGACCAAAACAAGAATCTTTAATACCAAAGGAGATTTAAGATCCGTCCAGGACGCAGCTCAGTATGTTCAAAGACTTCTTCCCGAGTCTGATATTACCCTGAAGCCAGGAACTTTTGGCATAAACTGGAAATACAATACAAAGCGAATAGGAGAGGAAATAGGCTTTAAGCCTCGGTATTCAATGGAGAGGGGGATAAGAGAGACAATTAACACCATCCGGGCAAAGGCACACCTCCCTCCTGTTTGACGAAAAGGGATTTTGTTCTGGCTGTATAAATGAAAAGCTCAATCAGAGGGATGTTAGGAAGGAACGAGGAGAGCTTTTATGGCTTTCTTTTCTTCACACAGCCCGAATGCCTTCTTCCACTCGGTAAGAGGAAACTCGTGACTAATGAGGGGTCTAATCTTCACCTTGCCTGTTGCCATCAAAGAAAGACCTCTTTCCCAGCTGGTGGGAGAAGAGCTAAAGCTGAAGATTACCTTAATCGCTTTGAACACGGCCTTGTCCCATTCCATATTTATGTTTTTCTTGCCAACTATTCCAATAACAGAGACTCTACCGTCTCTCTTTACTATTTCTAATGCCTGATTGACAGCTTTTTCGGATCCAGAAGCTTCCACTACAAGATCCGCTCCCCACTCTCCGGTGAGGTTCCTCACTTTTTCGCTGAGATCCTCCTCATCCACATTGACAACATAATCAATCCCTAGTTCCCTGGCCGTCTTCAATCTCAAGGGGACGTCCATGGCTGTCCCTGATACTACGACCTTAGCCGCCCCCTCAGCCTTAGCTACGACGGCGGATAGAAGTCCTATCGGTCCGGGGCCGAGGACAACAACAAGGTCCTCCGGTTCTACTCTGGTTCTTTCCAGAACTCCGGTGACAGCTATAGCCATAGGTTCAGCCAGAGCTGCCTCTTCGAAGGATACATTATCCGGAATTCTGTGTAGAAGATGGCCGGGTATTTTTGCAAAAGAGGCAAAGGCACCATCCTGCCCCCAGCCCACACCTCTTTTCTGGGGACAGAACTGAAGGCGACCACTGCGACAATACTGACAGACTCCGCAAGTCTGGGTGTGGGGCTCGGCAACTACCCTGTCTCCCTTTTTCCATCCTTCGACAGCTTTTCCTACCTGAGTAATTTTGCCGGAAAACTCGTGTCCCAGAATAAGAGGAGGCCAGTAGGGATGTTCATCATGATAGATGTGAATATCTGTTCCACATATGCCGGCGGCCATAACCTGGATGAGCACCTCATCATCTGTGATCTTTGGCTGCTCAACCTCCCGGAGTTCCACAAAGCCTTTCCCTTTTTTAAGTTTCATTAAAGCCAGCATTCACATTCCCCCTTTTTTAGAACTCAGACTTCGAAGTTTCTCCCGGTAACTGAAGATAGGAGTTTCCCACACTTCCGTTTTCACATCAACAACTACTGATTCCGCCATCCCCCATGCCTTCTTTAAACCAGCCTGGAGCTCGCCGGAATCTTTGATGCTTATCCCTGAGAGACCAAAGCCCTTCGCTATTCTGTCAAAGTCCAAATCGATAAGATCGGCTGATTGGTAGCCTTGGTTATAATGTAGTCTCTGCCACCACTTTATCCAAGCTAAACATCGGTTGTTAAGAACAATACTAATTATTCTAATGCGGTGCTGTCTCAAAGTGGCCAGTTCGGACAAAGAATAGGTAAATCCTCCATCTCCGCTGAGGACAACAATAGTTTTGTCTTTTTCGGCAAGACTTACTCCTATAGCTGTTGGCAGGGCAAAGCCCAGGCTGGCTAACCCCCGTGGGAAAAGACACCTGCGCTCCTTTACAGTCTCGAAATAGATAGCTCCCCATCCACTGGGAAAGCTAGCATCGCAAACCAGAATATCATCGTTTCCACACAGATCATTAATTTCCCTGACTACCCTTTGAGGCTGTATGGGTTCCCTTTCGGGATTAATTTCCTCATTGATGCACTTTTTCCACTCGGTCAGCCGCCTTTTAACTTCCTTAGTTCGCCTAAAGCTTTCCCTTTCGGGACAGGATCCTCCCCTACCCCTCTCTTTCAATCTCTTGAGAAGCTCTTCCAATCCGACTTTGGCATCTGCGATTATGCTCCCTGCTGTGGGAAAAACTTTACCTATTTCGGAAGCATCGATATCCAGATGAATCACTTTTTGATCTTGCCTGGGAAAAGACCACTCAAAAGTGGAATTCTGGGCAGACTTGAAACCGATGAGAAAAACGAGATCTGCCTTCCAGGCTACCTCTTTGGCTGGCTTGGTTCCCATACGACCTAAAACACCCAAAGCTAATGGATGATCCTCCGGGATAGCTCCTTTTCCCGAAAATGTAGTTACCACAGGAACAGTGAGAAATTCAGCTACCTCTTTCAGCTCCCTTTGTGCTTGCGAAACCAAGACTCCTCCTCCAGCGATAATCAGAGGATTTTTAGCCCCCAGGAGGAGTTCTGCTGCTTGTTCAATCTCATCAGGACTTGGACGAGATCTTGATGAGGGAAATTTCCCCCCGGACTCATTAGTGGAAAGATCCAGCGAGTCTCCTTTATACTCCTCATCGAAAACATCGTGGGGAATCTCCAGAACCACCGGACCACATCTTCCCGTGCATGCCTTGCGAAAGGCTGTGCGTATTAATTCCGGAGCTCTTTTCTGAGAGGGTATCCTTATGACCCCTTTAGTTATGGGCCTAAGCATATCCTTTTGATTGAGTCCTTGAGAAGCAGCTCCATGATCTATCAAACGTACCCAATCCGAAGCAACATCACTAATTATTGCTATTACAGGAATGGAGGAATTGTAGGCCTCGGCCAGTCCCGAGGTAAGTTTAGTTGAGCCTGCCCCCACAGTAGCATCACAGACACCGATTTTGTTCGATATTTTGGCGTAACCCACCGCTGCATAAGCTGCGCTTCTTTCATCTCTCATTAGAATGTGATGGACATCGGATCTCGCACCTACAGCATCATAAAGAGCATTGGTCTGGCCTCCTGGGACGCCAAAGATATAGTGCACCCCGTATCCTGCCAGCATTTCGGCTAGTATGGTTCCCGTATGTTTCATCTTTGAATTTCTTCAGTTGAATTCTTAAAGCTTTAGTGGGTGGGATTACTTAACTTCGTCGAGCGCACGTTCTACTTCTTGCTCGCAGAAGATATAGAGTTCGACCGTCAGCTTGAGTTTTCTCTTGCTCCAGCATAAGCCTACATTCCACTTTTCCCTTCCCCAAGATGGGATTTAGATCCCTAAGTAAGCTTCCTTTACCTGAGGATTGTCTAGGAGCCCTTTTCCCTCTCCCTCCAGGACAACTCTACCATTCTCAAGAACATAAGCTTCATCAGATATAGAAAGTGAGTGGAAAACGTTTTGCTCAATTAAAAGGACAGTTATGCCATGTGCGTTAATTTCCTTCACCGCCTCAAAGACCTCCTTTACCAGGAGAGGAGCCAGACCGAGAGAAGGTTCATCTAGCATTAATAGTTTAGGTTTAGCCATAAGTCCTCGGGCTATGGCCAGCATCTGTTGCTCCCCTCCGCTTAAGGTTCCCGCCAACTGGGTCTTTCTTTCTTCTAAAACCGGAAAAAGTCTAAAGACTACCTTAAGATTTTCTTCCTTTCCTTTTCTGGCTTTAGGAGTATAAGCACCCAGCTCCAGATTTTCCAATACCGTCATATAAGGAAAAAGAAGTCTGGCCTCGGGAATTTGAACAACTCCCAGATCAACGATTTGGTGTGGGGGAAGATTTTCTATCCTTCTACCAAGAAATTCAATTGTCCCGGATGAGGCCCGAAGAACACCTGAGATGGTGTTAAGGGTAGTAGTCTTACCGGCACCATTTGAGCCAATAATTGAAACTATCTGGCCTTCTTTTATTCCGAGGGAGACATTTCGGAGGGCTTGAACATCACCATAATGGGTACTTATGTTCTCTAGTTTAAGCAAGATACTCCTCCCCCAGATAGGCATCGATGACCCTCCTATCCCGGGATATCTCGGCCGGGGTGCCCTCCCCTATCTTCTCTCCATGATGGAGAACGATTATCCGATGGGAGAGAGTCATTATTGCCTTCATTACATGTTCAATGATGAATAAGGTGATTCCCTGATTAGAAATTGCTTTGATAATTCCGATTATCGCTTCGGTTTCCCTAGGATTTAAACCCGCCACTACCTCATCTAGCAATAGAAGTTCAGGTCTAGTAGCTAGTGCCCTGCCAAGTTCAAGCTTCTTTCTATCAGCAATGGTCAGACTAGAGGCTAAGGAATGGCTATGCTCCAATAACCCGATAAAATCCAGCACTTTCGTGGCCTCCTCTCTGGCCTCTTTTGTTCTTTTTACCCGGGAAAATGCACCTACCATTACATTCTCCAAAACAGTCATATTGTTGAAAGGCCTGACCAATTGAAAAGTTCTTCCAATATGTTTTATACAGACCTTATGAGGTGGTTTAACAGCGGTCATTGCCTCCCCTTTAAATTCAATTTTTCCCGAGTCGGGAGACAAGAATCCAGTGATTAAATTGAAAACAGTGGTCTTCCCTGCCCCATTGGGCCCGATTAAACCAAGAATCTCCCCTTTTTTAATCTGGAAACTTACATCTTTCACCGCGGCTAATCCCCCAAAGTGCTTATTTAAGGACTGGGCCTCAAACAGAGGAGATTTTATCTCTTCATCCTCAGGGTCTGAATCCTCAGGGTCTGAAGTCTCGGATGTGAGAAGAGGGGAAGAAACAGTCTTCTCTATGGCCAAAGATAGTTTGGCACCGGGAAGCCTCCTTAAGAATGACTCATACCAGGTTCTGAGCCAACCAGCGATTCCTCGGGGAAAATAGATCACCGCCACCACTAACACAGTCCCGTATACGATGAAGTTGAGTCCAGCAGAAATAGCTCCTAGCCAGCCTCTAAGGAGTACATCCAAAGGGGTTAAAATGAATGCTCCTATGATGGGTCCGATCACCGTACCTAGACCTCCAATTATGGCTAAAAGGGGGAGTTCAATAGAAAAAGGCAGGGAAAAAACAGTATCAGGATCGATAAATAGAAGATACTGAGCATAGAAGGTACCTGCAATAGCGGTGAAGAGAACACTGATTACTAAAGCAATAAGTTTACAGCGGGAGGTCTTGACACCCAGACTCTCTGCTGCGTCTTGATCCTCTCGAAGGCTAATGAGATAGAACCCGAATCGGGAATTTCTAATTATATAAGAAACAAGAATTATGAGCAGCATCAAGCCAAGAGCAATATAAGCATAAGGGATTTTGCTACGGAACATAAAATTCTCTATCCTTGGCTTGAAGGGAATCAACAAACCTACCCCACCCTGGGTTAAACCTCTCCAGTAAGAGGCAACATGACGCAGTACCTCAGCAAAAGCTATAGTGGCTAAGGCAAAAAAGTGGCTTTTCAATCTAAAGCAGGGAGAGCCAATCCCCATAGCTACAAGCACCGCTAAGCCAGCTCCGGCCAACATACCGAGCCAGGGAGATAGAGAAAATTTTAGATATAAAAGAGTTGAAGTATAGGCACCTATGCCAAAGAAGGCAGTATGACCCAAAGAGATTTGACCAGCGAATCCTCCCACTAAATTCCAGGCTGCTGCTAAAGCCCCCCAGAAGAAGATCATAATGATAAGATCCTCATAAAAGGGATTCCGAGGCAGGATAGGGAGAACCAATAACAATAACAGCAAAGCCAATGGGAAGTAGAACTTGGGGCGAAACAAATTACTAGCAGTTTTCCTTGAAATGAAGCTCATCTTCATACCTTTTTGTCCTTAGATTCATCCTCGACCGAACAGTCCGGTAGGCCTAAACACGAGTATGAGGATAAATATGACAAAGTATACCGCCTCCTTCAGATGAGGCGAAAGGAAAAATCCACTGAAAGCCTCTACTATACCAATAATAAGACCACCAATGAGGGCACCGACTAGGCTGTTATATCCTCCCAGCACTACCACCACGAAAGCGATTAAGACAAACAGTGCTCCTACTGTAGGAAAAGCATAATAAATGGGCATAAGCATTGCTCCTGCTGCCCCCACACAGGCAATACCAATACCAAAAGCAATCCGGTACGTCCCGTAAATATTAATCCCCATCAACATGGCTGCCCTTCTTTCCTGGGCAAGCGCCCGTATGGCCTTGCCGGTATAGGTTCTTTTAAGAAAGATAAGCAGGATAGATATTATGGCAAGGGCAAGAAGAAAAGCTACCAGGCGGGGAAAACTGATCATTAAGCCACTTGTCTTTAAACACAAGGTAGAGTAAGCAGTCCTCACCGTTCGATAATCCGCCTTCCAGAAAAAAAGTGCTACATTCTGCAAGATAAGCGACAGTCCCACTGTAACAAATATCTGATTAAGGGGAGGAGCGTGGATTATGGGTTGAATGATGATTCTCTGGACGACTAAGCCTATGAGGAAAAACATAGGAATTACCACTAATAGACTAAGATAGGGATCCACCCCCAGGAGCTGAAATAACCAGTAGGATGCATACATGCTAAGCATTAAAAATTCACCATGGGCGAAATTAATTATCTCCAGCACCCCAAAGATTAAGGTAAGTCCAATGCTTATCAGAGCATAGATTCCTCCCAACAACAATCCATTAATTATTAACTGTATAACTATGGTTAACATTTCTTACCTTGAGGGAACTACTAACCCTAAAATTCTTTCGGGAAGAAGGGGGAAACCCCCTTCTTCCCTTCCATTCTTCAAGTCCCTCGCCATATTTCTACTTTACAAAGCGAGTTATTCCTTTGGCTCTTTCCTCCCAGGTCGGCATGGGAAGCAGAGGATCCCTTAGGCCGAATTCCACCGGATAAACTACCCACATTCTTTGCTCCTGCCACTGCATCAAAGCAGGATGAGCCAAAAGATTCTGTCCAGCAGCCGGATGTGCAGGAGGAGCAAACTTCACCCCAAAGCCAAAAATGGTGCCTCCTTTTGCTATGTCCACCTGGAGGGCGGCTTCTCGAACAGCCTCCGGATCGAGTGAACCAGCCCGGGGAAGAACTTCCTCGAACAGCACTCGAGCACCCACGAAACCCAGGGAAGCATGAGTAGCAGGAAGGTGTCCAAATTTCTTGTTGAACCTCTCCTGAAATTCCTTCAAGACCGCTTTGGTTTTGGGACTCAAAGCTTTCGGGTTTATACCAATGGCCGGGTCGATGTTGAAGATATAGTTAGCCTCATCCCCAAAAGTCTCTGCCCAGTCTGGCATGCCATGACAGGCCCCGGTGCCAATAAAAGCTTTCACATTGAGATCCCCTTCCTTTGCCTGGCGCCAGAACAGTAGTCCATCGGTAAGGTAACTGGTGGCGATAATCACATCGGCCTCTCGAGCTTTGAACCTCATTACCACAGGTGAGAGATCCACAATTTTGAGACTGTAGCTGTCGGTACCCACCACTTTCATCCCCAGTTTCATAGCGTACTTGGCTGCACTACTACCCACTGAGGTGCCATAGAGAGAATCCTCATACATGATGGCTACCTTCATCTTCTTAGGATCCATTCCCAACTTGGGTGCTACCACTTCATTAGCAAAGTCTACCGCCAGAATACCAAATTGACCAGCCCTGGGACATGTCCTGAAAAGATATTTGAAACCTCTCTCTGTAATGGGGTCGGCAATTGCCCCCTGTTCCCAGTAGATGACTTTGTTTCTTTCGGCAACCGCACTGGCAGCGTAGGATCGAGAACTGGAATAGGTCCCAAAAATGAGCTTCAGTCCCTGTACGGAAATGAGCCGCTCACATTCGGTCATAGCCTTCTTAGGATCAACCCCATCTCCCTTGACCCATTCAATCTCCTTCCCCCAGATACCACCCTTCTCATTTATCATATCTGCCGCAATGGTAGCTCCGTTAAATGACTCCTGGCCAAGCAGTGCTAGAGGTCCGCTGAAGGGAAACAACGCCCCTATCCTCACCTTCTCAGCGGCAATCGCTGCAGGAGAAATACACAACACAAACACCAGCAATGACGCCACTAAAAACGCAGTTATACTTTTCCTCATTCCTTGACCTCCTTTCAGTCTTTATAATCCTGTCTAAAAGTTCCGAACCTCACCTCCTCTCAATTATAATCCTCTCATTTCTTTAAACCAAAAACATTAAAACCTCATCTGCAGAGTTGCCATCCCGTGAAAGAGAAGTTACAAGTTGTACGTGGGTAGTAGGCTGGGGCTCAACGCCACACATAGACCATATATTCTTCCCAAGCGAGCGTCACCCTCAAAGGCTACTCACGTTTGCCGCGGGATATCTTATTCTACACAGCTGCTAACTTGTCAGGCAATGGTGTAACACTCTCGTTACCCACGTATCCAAGCATTACGAAATTACTTCCCACATATTATAGCACAAAGCTCTTTTTGTCAAGCTCGCAAAACTTCAGTAACTATTCTCAATTTTTCTTGGGTGGAAGTTTTGAACAATTACAAGCTTGACATTATTTGCGGGGACGATACCATAGACTGGCGATACGAGCAAGATCCGTGGCACAAGCCAAAGGAACTTTTTTGGCTTACAAGGCGGAAGAGACCAAAAGGTGCAGGACAGGGAGACTTCAAATGAAAGGGACAATGAAGGCAGCTCGTCTATTTAAACCCAGAGAGCCACTTAGAATTGAAAAGATTCCCATTCCCGAGATTAACGTAGATGAGGTGTTGGTTGATGTTAAGGCATGCGGGATTTGTGGCTCAGACCTACACATTATTGGGGGTATCACTCCTACAGCCTATCTGCCGATAACTCTTGGTCATGAGATCTCCGGCGTATTGGTGGAAATAGGAGAGAAGGTAGAGGAATGGAATAAAGGCGAGAGGGTTTCCATTAGTGGCATACTTAACTGTGGTATCTGTCATAACTGTCTCAATGGAAGAGAGTCAGTATGTTCAAGAAGACGGGTTATTGGAATTCATACGGATGGGGGGTTTGCTGAATTTGTCAAAGTAAAAGCAAGAAACCTAGTGCCTTTACCTCAGGGACTTTCCTTCGAGATGGGAGCACTGGTAGAGCCAATAGGAGTCCCTTTCCATGCCATTGCTCAACGCGCGAAGCTAAAAACCAGTGAGACGGTGGCGGTTTATGGCGCAGGTGGGATGGGAACATTTGCTCTTCAGATAGCTAAGGCATACGGAGCAGCAAAAATAATAGCTGTAGATATTAACCAACCAGCGCTAGAGAGAAGTAGGATATTTGGCGCCGACGAGTTGATAGACGCAGCCCGAGAAGACCCGATAGCAAGGATCAAAGAGTTAACCGACGGGCAGGGAGTAGACTTAGCAGTAGAGTGTGTGGGACGGAAAGAGACAATTGCCAACGCCATTAGTAGCCTCCGGATAGGTGGTAGGGCAGTTGTAGTTGGTCTGGGTCCGGAGAAAGTTGAGATATTGCCAAGCTCGATCTTTGTGAGGAATGAATTTGAACTAATTGGATCTTATGGATATACAGTTGGTGAATTAAGAAGAGTCGTAGATTTGATAGCATCCGGTCGATTAAGTCTTTCTCAAGCCATCAGTAAAAGAATGTCAATGGATGACATAAACGAGGGGCTAAAACGCTTTAAAGAAAAGACCGGCAACCCCGTACGTATTTTAATATATCCGAAATAGCTAATGCGGGGATACATAGCTCACTTGATAAGTTTTGGTCCTTCAGGAATAAGCTCGGTAAGAGGTAGGACTCCTGCCAAGTAAGGAACTATCTCTATGGTCGGCATAGGGAATCGGGGAGATAGCCGGCCTTCAGAGCCTCTCCTCTGGTGTTAAACATCACTCTGTTTTTCAGTGATATTCTCCCCCCTCTAGGGCAACCAGGGTAATGAAATCTGATGGATAATCTGCTGGCTAGATAGTAGGGCTTCTCTTCTGTTTCCCTGGCCAAAACCACATCCTGGCTTTGAATAAGTTCGCAGTTAATAGGTATTAGTAGTTTTCTCAGAGCTCTCTTGCTTAGAGCGTCCAAGGAAACGAAAAGATGGGATTGGGCGTGGGGTGATCCTCCAAGCTTCAACAGGCCAAAGTGAGCCCCGGTGACCAGAATACCTATCCTTCCTTGTTGATCCTTGGCTAGCCTGCCCCAAGCAGGTATTTTGGTAAGACTCGGACTGAGATATTCCTGTACCGTCGAGACCCTATGTCTTCGCCACTCTCCTAACCTATCCACCAACTGCAGAGTCTTCAGAGGTACGGGACTACCACCTACCCTAAGGTTCAAGTGGCTCAAGGTCTTCCATTTCACTGGTTACTCAACCTTCTTGCTGAGCTTTTGTTTTGTGGAAAATGGATTTCTCACCAGCCCATTATATTAGCTTAATCCAGAAAGGCAAATATGCTTTTCCAGGGCTGATATGCAGCGAGGAAGGGGAAAGTCCCGAGCGTCTTCTTGACCAAAAACCTAGTTGGTACTATCGAGAAAGTATTGGCATCTAGGAGATTTATACGGGTGGCAAGGGACTTTCCCCGAAGGAACATTATATCAGCCACCTTATCGAGTCTTCGAGTTGAGGAAGGAGAAAGACTTGTGTTTGAGGAGCGAAGCGACGAGTTTCAAGTCTTTCCCGCCCGTAGGGTGCCGCAGGCATACTCGAGAAGACGAGCAGAAACAATGGAAGACTGATATGCAGTGAAGGAGGGGAAAGGTCCCGAGCGTCTTCTTGACCATCCTGCCACCTAGAGTATAATATTTTAAGGACAATGGAAATGAATTAGCTTCTGGTGGAATTCATGTTTAAAAGACGAATTTTTCTCTATACGGTTCTGGTACTTCTCTTTATAGGAGTAGGAATAGGGACAGGCTATTTCATTGCTGCTTTTTTTGACCTCCCGCAGATTGAGAAGTTGGAAAACTACCAACCCAGTGTGATCACCAGAGTGTATTCGGAGGATGGAGAAATTATAGGAGAATTTTTCCGGGAGAGAAGAG
>JAUVZN010000076.1 GCA_030602545.1 Candidatus Aerophobota bacterium | reverse complement strand
CCTCCCCGTCTGGTGGATGCTGTTGTGGAACTCACGGAGACCGGGGCCTCTTTGAAGGCTAATAATCTCCGTGTCATAGATACTATTCTGGAGTCCACCACCTGGCTCATTGCTAATAACCTCTCCTGGGATGATGCATGGAAAAGAGAGAAGATTAAGAATCTGGCTATTTTACTGGAGGGAGCCATAAATGGCTACGGGAAAGTGGGGTTGAAAATGAATGTTTCCCAGGAGAATTTGAAGAAACTCCTGGATCTTCTGCCCGCCTTAAAAAGACCCACTATCTCCAAGCTCTCTCAGGAAGGCTGGTGGGCAGTAGAGATAATAGTGGAGGAACTGCTGGCGCGGGAGCTCATCCCGAGAATAAAGAAAATAGGGGGAGAAGGAATTGTGGAGTACCCGTTAAACAAGGTTGTGTACTGAAGGAGCCCTCAATTGTCCAGGCCATTAGTTAGTGTGGTTATGGGAAGTACCTCTGACCGAAGAGTAATGGAACATTGCCTGAAGACCCTGGATGAATTTGCTATTTCTTACGAAGTAAAAATTCTCTCAGCTCATCGCATGCCTGAGGCCACTTTAAAGTACGCTAAAGATTTAGTAAAGCGTGGAATTAAGGTAGTGGTGGCTGGAGCAGGAAGAGCAGCTCACCTGCCTGGAGCCATTGCTGCTAATACTACTCTGCCGGTGATAGGAGTTCCGCTATCCTCTCCACCCCTGGAAGGATTGGATGCCCTTTATTCCATCCTGCAGATGCCGAGAGGAGTCCCCGTAGCCTGTATGGCTATAGGGGAAGTGGGAGCCAGAAATGCTGCCATTATGGCTGCCCAGATTCTCTCCCTTCAGTCCTCGGAGGTGGAGGAGAAGTTGAGAGATTATAAGGTAAGACTGGCCAGAGGCCAAAGGTAGATTCAGTGTGGGGAAGGAGGAGTTATGGCTAGAGAAATCAAAATTTTGGCTGGTGAGGTGGAAAGTAGGGCCGTGTTAAACTCTTCTTCTATGGCTGAGGCCCTATGGAAATCTCTCCCGCAAGTCTCCTCCGCCAGCCGATGGGGGGATGAGATCTATTTTTCCATCTCCGTAGAGCCTGCTGAGGGTGAGAAAAAGGAAGTGGTGGAAAAGGGTGACATTGCCTTTTGGCCGCCAGGGAAGGCCTTCTGTATATTTTTTGGCCCTACCCCCATCAGCCGGGGAGAGGAAATAAGGCCGGCCAGTGCGGTTATTATGCTGGGAAAGATTGAGGCAAGCCTGGAAGAGTTTAAGAAGGTGAGAGATGGGGATGAAATCCGCCTGGAGAAGGTTCAGGGTTAGCCATGGCAGAAAAGATTAAGAGCCTAAAGGCAAGGCAGATTCTGGATTCTCGGGGAAACCCTACCGTGGAGGTAGAAGTATTCTTGGATGGTGGAGCTACTGGACGTGCAGCCGTCCCCTCCGGAGCTTCCACAGGGGAGCACGAGGCTGTGGAACTTAGAGATGGAGGGGAGAAATGGATGGGAAAGGGTGTAACTCGGGCGGTTAAGAATGTGAATGAAATAATACAGCCAAAGCTCAAGGGTGAGGATCCCCTTCGCCAGAGAGAGATCGATGAGATTATGATTGAACTGGATGGAACCAAGAATAAACAGAGACTAGGAGCTAATGCTATTCTGGCTGTCTCGCTGGCCACAGCTAAAGCTGCCGCCTGCTCTCTAGATCTTCCTTTTTATAAATACCTGGGAGGAATAGGAGCGAAGATGCTTCCTGTTCCTCTGATGAATGTTTTGAATGGAGGAAAGCACGCCGATAACAATGTAGATCTTCAGGAATTTATGATTGTGCCAGTGGGAGCTTCCAGTTTTTCGGAGGCCCTGCGTATGGGGACTGAGACTTTCCATCATTTGAAGATAGCTCTAAGAAAAAGAGGCTACAGCAGTGCGGTGGGAGATGAAGGAGGTTTTGCACCTAATCTATCCTCCAATCGGGAGGCTCTAGAGCTAATGGTGGAGGCTATCCAGGAGGCAGGTTATGAGGTAGGTAAGGATGTGGCCTTGGCTTTGGATCCTGCGGCCAGTAGTTTCTATCACAATGGCACCTATATTCTAGAAGCTGAGACAAAGAAGGAAATGGGCACCGAGGAACTTGTTGATTTTTACGATGATCTCGTCTCCCATTTTCCCATTATTTCTATAGAGGATGGGTTAGCTGAGGATGATTGGGAAGGTTGGAAACTCCTTACCCAGAGGCTGGGCAGAAAAATTCAGATTGTGGGTGACGATCTTTTTGTAACCAATACCTCTCGTCTTAAGAAAGGCGTAGAGATGGGAGTGGCCAATGCTATTCTCATTAAGCCGAATCAGGTGGGGACTCTTAGTGAGACTCTCCAGGCTATTGAGATAGCCAAACAGCACGGGTATGCCACTGTTGTATCTCATCGTTCCGGTGAGACCGAAGATACTACCATTTCTGATCTAGCAGTGGGGCTAGGTACAGGTCAGATAAAAGCTGGCTCCTGTAGCCGGAGCGAGAGAATAGCCAAATATAATCGACTTTTGCGAATAGAGGAAGAGCTGGGGGTTGAGGCCATTTATTATGGGCTTACCGGGGGCTTTAGGAAAAGCAGCAAAAGTCTCTCGAAAAAAGAGAGTGCTAGCTAAACCGGGAGGTAGGAAGCAACCAAAACCAAAATTAGACTTGCTTTTTTTGTTTTTTTTATTAGAATGGAAAGGGTGAAAGATAATTATTCAATGATCAGAGGAGGATGTGAAGCATTCCCTCTTAAATATATTGAAGTACAGGAATTTATATGTGTACCGAAGGACATTCCTCGGACCGAAGGTCGTTGAAGGGCAGTATTTTCCCCCTCAATATAACTAGATGAGCAGAAACAATCCAAAGCGGATATGCAGCGAAAAGGAGGCGTCCTGAGGTGTTTCTTGAAGGGAGAAAGGTATGAATAATCAGAAACCTCAAAGACCTAAAAAACCTCAAAGACCTAAAAAATCTCAAAGACCGGTGAGAAGAAACAAATTTGCTAAGAATCTCTTCCTGCTTTTCCTTGTCTTTGTAGTTCTCATCTCCTTTTTCAATTTCGTTCGTCTGGGCTCCGGAACCAGGGAAACAGAACTTTCCTATAGTGAATTCCTAAGGATGGTAGAAGAGAATCAAATCAGTGAGGTCCTTATAAGGGGAAACTGGATAAAGGGGAAACTGAATGAGGTAACCGACTTTAAAGTCTATATTCCCAATGATCCTGAATTGATTAGCATGCTGAGGGAAGAGGGTGTGGAGATCGGGGCTGAGCCAGAATCCTCCCCCTGGGTAAGTAGTCTTTTAGGAGGTCTTCTGCCCATTCTTATCTTTGTGGGAGTATGGATCTACATTCTCAGGTCTATGCGGACTACCGGAAATCGTGCCCTTTCCTTTGGTAAAAGTAGGGCTCGTTTGACTTCCAAGGAGAAGATGAAAGCAACCTTTCGGGATGTGGGAGGACTGAGGGAAGCAAAAGAAGAACTACAGGAGATAGTCGAGTTCTTAAAGAACCCACAGAAGTTTCAGAGGCTAGGAGCTAAGATTCCCAAAGGAGTTATTCTGGTGGGACCTCCTGGATGTGGCAAAACTCTCCTTGCCCGGGCGGTAGCTGGTGAAGCTGGAGTTGCCTTCTTCAGCATTAGCGGCTCGGACTTTGTAGAAATGTTTGTGGGTGTTGGTGCGGCCAGGGTGAGGGATCTCTTTGAGCAAGGAAGGAAAAGTGCTCCTTGTATCATTTTTATCGACGAGCTAGATGCTGTGGGTAGACAGAGGTTTGCCGGTATTGGAGGGGGTCATGATGAGAAGGAGCAAACCCTGAACCAGCTTCTGGTAGAACTGGATGGGTTTAGTCCTCGCGCCGGAGTAATAATCATCGGGGCCACTAACCGTCCCGATGTTCTGGATAGCGCTCTTCTCAGACCGGGAAGATTCGATCGGCGGATTAGTCTTAATGTACCTGATATAAGCGAAAGGGAAGAGATTTTAGTCCTGTATATGAAGAACAAACCCATAGCTAAGGAAGTGGATGTGAAGGTTCTTGCCCGAAGGACCCCGGGATTTGTAGGTTCAGATATAGAAAATCTAGTTAATGAGGCTTCTCTTCTTGCGGCTAGAAAGAACAAAAATGAGATTGGAATGGAGGAGTTGGAAGAATCTATTGATAGAGTAATCGCCGGACCGGAGAAAAAATCAAGGGTTATGAGGGACAAAGAAAAAAGAATCATTGCCTATCATGAAAGTGGCCATACCTTGGTGGGGAATCTTCTCTCTTATGCAGATCCCATTCATAAGGTTTCCATTATTCCCCGTGGTTCAGCAGCCCTTGGATACACACTGCAGCTACCTTTGGAGGATAGATATCTGGCTACCAAGTCAGAGCTGCTGGACAAACTTAGTGTACTTCTGGCAGGAAGAGCTAGTGAGGATCTTGTTTTTGAAGAAGTGAGTACGGGAGCACAGAATGATCTTAAGCAGGCTACTCTCATTGTGAGAAAGATGATCTGTGATTACGGGATGAGTGATAAATTGGGTCCGGTAACTTTAGGCTCAGGGGATTCAGGGGATACAGAAGTTTTTCTAGGAAGGGATTTCCTTAAAGAGAAGAACTACAGCGAAGAGCTAGCTTTTGATATTGATAAGGAAATTCGCCGCATTATTGGGGAGTGCAATTCTCGAGCTTTAGAGATTCTGCGTGAGAATAGAGACAAGCTGGATACCTTAGCCGGACTACTGGAGGAAAAGGAAGTTCTGGATAAAGAGGAAATAGAAAAAATTCTCGGCCGGAAGATAATGGAGCACGAGGTCCCCAAGTTGAAGAAAGTAGTGAAGAAGAAACTTCTTCACAAGAGTTCACATCGAGATGAGTCCGGGAAGAGAAATGCTGCTCCATCTAAAAAATAGAGATATAGATCTGGAGGAAAAAGTAGTGGTGATGGGGGTCTTGAACCTGACCCCGGATTCCTTTTACGATGGAGGTAGATACACTAGAGAGGCTCAAGCTCTCAGGCGAGTGGAGGAAATGATAGGGGAGGGGGCTGATATCATTGATGTAGGTGGGGAGTCGGTCAGGCCGGGAGCAGAACCCATAAATCTTGATGAGGAACTCAGCCGGGTGATGCCGGTAATAGAGAAGGTAAGAAGATTGTTCTCTATAACCATCTCCATCGATACTTATAAAGCTGAGGTAGCCAGGCAGGCCATCGAAGAAGGCGCTGAGATGGTGAATGATATAAGTGGTCTGCGATTTGACCCGGATTTGAGAAAGATTGTGGCCGCATACGGGGTACCTATCATCCTGATGCACATTAAGGGTACCCCGAAGAATATGCAGGATAACCCCCGATACCACTCTCTAATGGAAGAAATAATCTCCTATCTGAGGAAGAGCATAAAGCTGGCTGAAGAATCTGGGGTTGATCCGGCCAGAATCATTGTTGATCCAGGGATTGGCTTTGGGAAAACTACCGCTCATAATCTGGAGATTCTGAGAAGATTGGAAGGGCTGAAGAGTCTGGGTAAGCCGATCCTGGTGGGTCTTTCCCGTAAGTCATTCA
>JAUVZN010000049.1 GCA_030602545.1 Candidatus Aerophobota bacterium | reverse complement strand
TTAGCCTCTTCAGGGATTGGTTCACCATCTTTTAGAAGACCCTCAAGATAACACCTGATAGCCTCATGAGCCATATCTTTAGCTTCTTCTAAAGTCCTACCTTCAGTTATCAAGCCTGGTAAGACTGGCACGGTTACTGTGTACCCTTTCAGCTCATTGGGTTCAAAAAAGACGGTAAAGGAATATTCTTTTGCCATTTTCCCCCTCCGAAAATTTGAACTTCTTGATTAATTGTTCATATTTTAGAATATTTTATCTCTTAATTTATTATAGTCAACTCTCCAATTTGGACTGTTAATTACGAATTAAAAGTGTACTTACTTGAGTTTAGATATCTTATAAAAATAATTTGACATTCTCCAATTGTTGCAATATAATGTCTAATAAGTGTACGTCTTAACTATTTTCTTTCGATAATTGGAGAGATTCCAATGAAGGCAAGAAATAATCAAAAGCATACTCGATTAGGCGTGGAGCTGGTGAGAAAGTTATCCGAAGATGGGAAGCGTATATTTACCATACGGGATGCACGAGAGGCTGCCTCTTTATGTGGAATTAGAGATAGTTATGTAGTTGAATCTTTACACCATCTTTCAAATACTGGTTGGATAGTTCGGCTTAAGAAGGGTCTTTATATTATTTCCTCTTCTTTTCCAGGTATGACTCCTATCCATGAATTTGAAATTGCTATGGCTTTGGTTCATCCAGCTGCTATAAGTCACTGGTCTGCTATGCATTTTCATGGCATGACAGAACAGATGCCACAAAGAGTATACATTACGACTACAAAGGCAGTTGTTTTGTCCAGACCGACTAAGGGGGTAAAGAAGAATCGAAGAGACCCCAGTCAAGAAATACATGGCATTCTTTATAAGTTTATCAGAATAAAGCCTGAAAGATTCTTTGGCACTAAGAGTTATTGGGTTGGAGAAGCTAAGGTAACAATAACGGATCCTGAGAGAACACTCATAGATGGACTTGTTGCTCCTAAGTACTTTGGTGATTGGGCGGAAGTTTATTCTGCATTTGAGTCACAATTTTCCAGGCTAAATTTGGATAAGATGATTGACTATTCTATACGGCTTGACACTGCTGTTGTTAAGAGATTAGGCTGGATACTTGAAAAGTTAGGGGTAGAGAATTCAATATTACAAAGGCTTGAAACTGTTCCTATTAGAGGTTACCGTGTTCTTGATTCTAGTGGCCCTAGAAAGGGGCCTTGCAACAGGAAATGGATGATCCAGGAAAATCTTCTTGGAAAGGCAATCAGATGAAACCACTAAGGAAAAGGCTCGAAGAAGCAAGGAAATTTTACCAAATCTCTTTTTAAAAAAATGTAAAGTTCGGAAAGTTGACTTCAGCGGACCGGAGGAATTCTTTGATAAAACTTTATTAGATTATACTGCTAAAACTTGGGAGCAGTGGTTAGGGCCATTGGTTCCTGAGTTGCCGCCATTTGAGCTAGTAATAGACAATCTTGAACAAAAATTTTTTGATTTATTTAAATATACTAAATAACCCTTACCCTAAATTTTACTAGAAAAATGAGATGAATTAAAGAACTGAGTCTTCCTGTAAATTGACACTGCAGGCAGGTTATGTATAATGCTTGAAAACTAAGGGGGAGGCAAAAATGGTGGAGCTGAAAGAGATTGCTGAGAAGCTCATAAGTGGAAAAGCTGATGAAGTGCACAGTCTTGCCAAGAGAGCTCTTGATGAAGGACAGGATGTGAGCAAGATCTTGAATGAGGGACTTGTGGCGGGAATGAGTGTGGTAGGGGATAAGTTTAAGAAGAATGAGTTTTACGTGCCTGAGGTTCTCATTGCTGCCCGGGCTATGAAGGCAGGAATGAAACTCATTAGGCCCATCCTGATGGAAAAGAACATCAAGGGTGTAGGGACAGTGGTTTTAGGCACGGTGAGGGGGGACCTGCATGATATTGGTAAGAACCTGGTGGGGATGATGGTATAGGGGGCAGGATTTGTGGTAATTGATCTGGGGGTGGATATATCCTCCGAAAAATTTATCCAGGCAGCCAAAGAAAAGAATGCTAATCTAGTAGGTCTTTCCGCCCTCCTTACCACCACCATGCTGTCTATGAAAGATGTGGTTGGAGCTGTGGAAAAGGAAGGACTTAAAGGGAAGGTGAAGGTTATCATTGGAGGGGCGCCGGTTACCCAGGATTATGCGGATGATATTGGAGCTGATGGCTATGCTGCCGATGCTGCTTCAGCGGCCGATAAAGCCAAAGAACTCCTTAAAAGTTAGAAAGCATTTGGGAGGAGAGATTATGCTTATCGTAGGAGAGAAGATCAATACAAGCATTCCAGGAATTTCTGAGGCGGTGGAAAGGAAGGATGCCTCCTTTATCCAGAATCTAGCTAAGAGAGAGGTTGAGGCAGGGGCGGATGTTATTGATGTTAATGTAGGGACCCGGATACATACCGAAGCTGAGGATATGAGGTGGCTGGTGAAAACTATCCAGTCAGCCATAGATATCCCTTTGAGCATAGATAGTCCTAATCCTGAAGCCGTCAGGATGGGACTGAAAGAGCATAAAGGCAGGGCCATGCTCAACTCCATCACCGGGGAGAGGAAGAGAGTAAAAGATATCCTTCCTCTTCTCAAGGAATTCAGGCCCAGCGTCATTGCTCTAGCCATGGATGATGAAGGAATTCCCCAGGATGGGGAAACCAGATATCAGATTAGTCAGCGATTGGTGGAACTACTGAGCGGCGCAGGGATTTCTGAGGATAATATGTATATGGATCCCCTGTTGCGTCCCATTAGCACAGATTCAGAAGCGGGATTGGTGGCACTGGATGCCATCAGGAAGATAAAGAACTCCTCAAAGGAAATCCACATCATCTGTGGTCTGAGCAATATTTCTTTTGGACTGCCTAAAAGAGGTCTTATTAACCGAGCTTTCCTTCTCATGGCCATGGCTCAGGGTTTAGATTCGGTTATCCTTGATCCTCTGGATAGAAAAGTGATCTCCTTGATTAAGGCAGGGGAGGCTCTCCTGGGTAAAGACAAATACTGTGCAGCATACCTGAGGGCCTTTCGGGCAAATGAGCTTGGTGAGGAGTAGTTTCATAGACTCTGAAGGACCTTTTATGGACCCAGAGAAGTTCAGGGAAGAGTTGGGACTTATCCATTCCTGTGTCAAAAAGGTTCTTTCCAGAATTGATGAGAAGGAAACAACTGAGTTTATCCACTCAATTTCTTCCTCCCGGAGAATGTTCTTGAGCGGTCAGGGAAGAAGTGGCTTTATTGCCCGATGCTTTGCCATGAGGTTAATGCATCTGGGTTTTTCCTCTTACGTGGTAGGTGAAACAATCACTCCCGGTATCGGAGAGAAAGATCTTCTCATCGTCTGCTCCTGCTCAGGGAGGAAATCCCTAACTGTGGAGCTAGTCCGCCAGGCTCGGCAAAGTGGAGCCGGCGTATTCGCTTTAACCGCCTCCCGAGACTCACCTCTAGCTAGATTAGCTCATCATCTCATTCTTTTTCCTCTTGTTTCACAAAAAGGCGCATCAGGAGAGCCTCTAGGCTCCTTGTTTGAGCAGTCTTTATTCTTGTACCTGGAGGGGATAGCCCTTTTTTTGATGGGGGAGATGGGGATATCCGAAGAGGATATGCTCAGGCGGCATACTAACCTGGAATAGAGGGAGAATTGGAAAAGATCAATCTGAGGAGCCGCATGCTTAAGAAGCGAAGGTCGGAGTCATCCGAGGAGATTGAAAGAAAGAGCTATCGAATTTGGGAGAAACTCCTCGCCTTCGATCTCTTCTTGAAAGGGCGAGGAGTTCTTTTCTACCTGGCCCTGGAGGATGAAGTTCAAACTCGCCCCATGATAGAGGCGGCTCTGGGAATGGAAAAGAGGATCTCGGTTCCCGTGATTGATGAGGAGGAAAGGGAGATTCTTCCCTCCATACTGGAAGATCCTGACAAGGAGCTCACCTCCGGTCCTTGGGGCATTCTAGAGCCAAAGAGGAAATTTTACCGTCCCTGCCCTTTAGAAGAGATAGATCTAGTCATTGTTCCAGGAGTGGCCTTTGATGAGGCGGGGAATCGTCTGGGCTTCGGGCGAGGTTTCTACGACAAATTCCTGAGGAGGCTCCCGGAAGGAGTTAGCTTTATTGCTCTAGCCTTTGAACTTCAGGTTGTTAAGAGCCTGCCTTCTCGGCCCCATGATGTGGCGGTAGGTTACATCATTACGGAAAAACGAATCATCAAATGTAAAGAGAGAAGGAGCAGAAGATGTACCTTGAAAGACGCATGAAGGATTTCATTGAGGACACAGCTGCCCGGCTTCCTGCTCCCGGAGGAGGAAGCGTAGCTGCCCTGGTCGCATCCCTGGGAGCGGCTCTCCTGTGCATGGTTGGTAACTACACCGTGGGTAAGAAGCAGTATGAAGGAGTGGAGGACGAGGTGGCCAGGATTCTCAAGATTGCGGATAGTCTCAAAGATGAGCTTTCCTCACTTGTTCAGGAAGATATTAAAGCCTACCAGAAATATTCCCAAGTCTCTGGTCTACCCAAGGACACTCCCCAGCAAAAGGAGGCACGGAATCAGGCCCTGGAACTCTCAGTTAAGGAAGCTGCCCTGGTTCCTTTGAAGACAAGTAAACTTTCCCTCAGGGTGATAGAGCTAGCTGAAGAGATTCTTCCCCTGGGCAATCTTAATCTTATAAGTGATGTGGGGGTGGGAGTTTTGCTGGCAGAGGCAGCTCTCGAAGCTGCAGCTATCAATGTCCAGATAAATCTCTCCTACATTGAGGATTCTCGTTTTATCGAGGAGAAAAAAAGGGAGATTTCTTCTTTTGTTTCCAGAGGAAGAAAGACGGCCGATGGGGTAGTGAGAGAGGTAAAAGAGAAAATCACTCAAAATAGGTGAGGAGGGAAGGGATGAAGGTTCTCTTTGGTGTCTGTTCCTGGGGACTAGGCCATGCCACGCGGGATCTTCCACTCATTAAGGGGATAATAGAGGCGGGACATCAGGTTACCATTGTGGCCAGAGGCAGATCTTTGAATTTATTAGAGGAGGAACTTGGAAACTCCTGCCACTATCTGGAGATACCTGACTATTCTTCCCCTTATTCTAAAAGGGATTTCTCTGTACCCAAATTCTTGAGTTACTTTCCTGTTTACATGAGCCAGGTCATCAAGGAACACGAAAGAATAAAGAAGCTGGTAAAAAGGGAAGGCTATGAGAGGGTCGTATCTGATAACCGTTTTGGTATTCATAACCGGGAAGTTCCTTCCTATTTTATCTCTCACCAACTCAGATTCCTGGCTCCTGGTAGGGTAAAGCTTTTTGAGATGGCAACCGAGGGTTTCAACTACTCCTTTTTTAAGAATAGCTTTACCAAATTTCTGGTCCCCGACTTTAAAAAGGATTCTCTATCAGGGGATCTTTCCCATAATCTGAAATACTTCAAAGAAAGGCAGGTAGAATATCTAGGGATTCTCTCCGATCTGAGAAAGAAAAAGGTGGGTCAGGATATTGATTATTTTATCTCTGTTTCTGGGCCTGAACCTCAGAGAAGCATCTTTGAACATAAGGTTTTAGAACAAGCTCCTCGACTGAAAGGCAAGGTGGTGGTGGCTCTGGGAAAGCCAGAAGCTCCTCGGGAGGAAGGGAAAGGCGAGCTTAGGATCTTTAGCTATCTAAGCAGAAGGGAGCAGGAAGATGTCATGAACAGGGCCAAATTGATCATTGCCAGACCCGGCTATTCAACTTTAATGGAGCTGGTGGCTTTAGGCAAAAAAGCTCTCTTTGTCCCTACCCCTGGACAGACAGAACAGGTTTACCTGGCTAAGTATCATAGGAAGCAAGGAAACTTTTACAGTGTAGATCAAAATAGCCTGAATCTGGACCGGGATGTGGAGGAAGCCAACCGCTATCAAGGGATAAGAGGGAGGGTTGAACCTCAAGAGGCTGTAAAGAAATTTATGAGCATCGTGTTCGGTGAATGAAAAGAAGACTTTTCCTTCTTGCCACCACTTTGGGTGGCACCGCTCTTCTAGTCTTAACCTTTTATCTAATCGGTCTTCAGAAGGTTATCTTTCAGCTCCGGGAAGTGGGCCTGGCTGGAGTCTGTGTTTTTATTATCAATGTTCTCCTTATTCTTCTTATTGATGCCATTTCCTGGCAGATCATCTTAAAATCATATGGACACCGTCTTCCCTTTAGAGATATCCTTGCCACCAAGATCATTGGATTCATCGTCAGCTATCTTACCCCCTCTATGTACTTTGGCGGAGAGCCGGTGAGAGCCTATCTGATTAGCAAGAAACATAATCTTCCCCTGACCACGGTAGGGGCCAGTGTGGTAGTCAACCGATTTCTGGAACTGGGGGCGGGTCTGTTCTTCATTTACCTGGGCAGTATCTGGACCCTGGTGGAGTACGAACTTCCTCTGCAATTGTCTGTAGTCATGGTGGTGGTCAATGTCCTCATGGGTCTAGGAATGGCTGCTCTTCTGTTAAGTTTTATTTACGAGAACAGACTCTTCACTAATCTGGCTAACCTTTTGGGCCGGTGGAATCCTCTGTCCAAAGCTGTGGAAAAAGTTAAGCCCCATATTTCCAAACTGGAGGGGGAAGTTTTCCTTGTTTTTAAGAGGCATCGAAGGGAAGCTCTCCTCGCCTTTGCTCTTAATTTTCTGGCCGGATCATTGATTTTCCTCAAACCGGCCATTTTCTTTTATTTTCTCGGGGTCGTCTTTAAGCTGTCCCAGCTTTCCTTGCTCTTTGCCATAACCCATCTTATCTTTATCCTGCAGGTGACTCCTGGAGCTCTGGGGGTATTCGAGCTGGGACAGGTAGCCATATATGGGTTGGTGGGAGTAGAAGCTCAAAAGGCTCTGGCCTTTAGTTTAATGGTCAGGATAACTGATGCTGTGGTTATTGCTATTGCCTTATTCTTAGCTCTGCATTTTGGTCTAAGCGAGATCTGGGGGAGAAAGCAGGAATGAGGATTTGTTTTGTCTCTGACCAGAGCTTTCCGCCCCGAGGAGGGGAGGGGATCTCCACCCAAAATTTCTCTTATAAATTAAGGGAAAGAGGACACCAAATTACCCTGCTTACTTCCCGGGTTAAGCGGCCCCTTCCGGCAGAGGGAATCAGAATTTACCGATTCTTCAGCTTGCCCCTTCCAGGAGGGAGGGGGCCTCTGGCCTTTCCTCGTCTTAGGGAAATCCTCACCATCCTTAGGGGAGAGAAAATTCAGATTGTCCATATCAATCTACCTACCTATTTGGGATGGCAGGTTTTGAAGGCTGCTAAAAGATTGGGAATTCCAGTGATAATGGGTTTTCATGTCCAGGTAGGTAATGTGGTTTCCTCACTTACCCCACTCCTATTTCCCCTGAAAGTTACCATTTTGCGCTGGTTCTCTTACTTCTACCAAAGGGCAGATTTCTTGGTTACTCCTTCTCATTTTGCTGGCAGGATCCTCGAGGAGCGCACCAGAAGACCCTATGAGGTAGTGAGTAATGGAGTTGATCTTAAAGAATTTAACTCCGGGAAAATCAGCGCTGAGAAGCTTTCAGATTTCAAGAGAAAATATAATCTGAGAGAGGAGCCTCTGCTTCTTTATGTGGGAAGATTAAGCCGGGAGAAGAACGTGAACTATCTTCTCAAGATTATCGAGGTGATGAAAAAGGAAGGATGGAGGGCTCGCCTTTTGATTGTAGGAGAAGGCGGGCTAAGACGTCATCTGGATAAAAGGATAAAAAAGCTCAAGATGGAAAGGGAAATTGTTATAGCTGGCTATTTAGAAAGAGAGGAACTTCTGTGTGCTTATCTTAGTGGGGATGTTTTCCTTCTTCCTTCCTTCTACGAGCTGCAGAGTATTGCTACTATGGAGGCCATGGCCATGAAATGCGCTCTCCTCATCGGAAAAAGTGAAGAAAATGCTGCCCAGGAGCTGGTTAAAGAAGGAATCAATGGCTACTTGTTTAGTTTAGAGGATCCAGAGGACGCAGTAGAGAAGATCATTAGGATTCTTTCCAATGAGACTCTTAAAAGATCCATGCAGGAGGCGTCGTTCCAGATGATTCAAACTCATAATATAGAAAATAGCATCTCTAAACTGGAGAAGATCTATCAAAGACTGCTTAAGATGGGCGGAATTCTTTGACCGCCAGTGGCCTTTTGATATAATATCGAGGAGGCAAAAGGATGTATGAGCTGATGGTCGAGCTCCATTTCGATGCTGCACACCGGATAGTTGAGTCCGGCGGTCAATGCGAGAGACTCCATGGGCATACCTGGAAGGTTGAGCTATTTGTTCAGGGCAAAGAGCTTGATGAAGAAGGTTTGCTTATTGATTTTGCTGAGCTCAAAGAGATAGCTTCTCGCCAGGTGGAGAAACTGGACCACCGATATCTCAATGAGGTCCTGCCAGGTATGAACCCCACCACAGAGAATATCGCCAGGTACCTTTTCCAGAAGGTGCAAGGAGAAATAGATCTAGAGAGGCTAAAAGTGAGCCGGGTTAGAGTCTGGGAAGCCAGGGATGCCTGTGCTAGTTACCAGGAGGACTAGAAGCTATGAAACCAGTGCTTCAAGTGGCTTTGGATTTCTTAAACCTCACTCGGGCTCTCAAAGTTGCCCAGGCAGCCGCTGCAGGAGGGGCAGATTGGCTGGAGGCCGGGACTCCCCTGATCAAGAGTGAGGGTCTTGAGAGTGTCAGGCAGCTCAG
>JAUVZN010000055.1 GCA_030602545.1 Candidatus Aerophobota bacterium | reverse complement strand
CTTATCTCTCACCATGCAGATTGATGGACGAGAACTTAAGGCTGTGTATCTTAAAAGTGCTCATTTATTTTATGTGGAGTTACTTTTAGGAAAAGGCGACTGCCCGGAAAAACGGGAATTCCCAGATGTTCAGATATGTCCCGGGGATTGTCAAGGCACGTATCTCAGTGCAATAATCAAAGATGATATACTGAGGATCATTGGTAGTATCTACCCAAAACCACATATTATGTTCAACGAGGAATTTGTAAGAAAGCACAATCTGAAAAAAGAAGAGGTTAGAGAATATGTGAAAGACTATTTGAACAATAACTCTTACACCATCAAGTCGTACATGGATGGTAGGAAAAGAAGAGTCTATGTTAGAGGAGAACGTGTAGAAACTCTTTTTGAGCAATGTGTGTTCCGAGTAGCACAAGGCGAATTTACTTCCTTTTTAACCAAGCTGCGGGAAAAGGATCTTGAAAAGATTACTCAGAGTGTAGATGAGATAAAAAAGATAGCGATTCCTGCAAAAACTCTAGATTTGGGTAAGTTTATGGAGTCTTAGGGGTATCAAAACAATTCCCGAAAAAAGTCCTTTACAACATCTTTATCTACTCCGGTAGATTCATCCGGCAAGCTAACACCTCTTTTCTATGCCCATCACACCATAGCTTTAAAATTAGAAGATTTCAAGAGCTTGTATTTTCCCTACTCGGCGGAGAGGTTCTCCCTCATTTGCTCGAAATCTTCCTTGGTGATCTCTCCCTTAGCGTAACGTGCTTTGAGGATGTCCAGAGGGAACGCGGGGGTAACCGAGGGACCCGGCTCCCCGGTAATATTTTCCAGTTGGGACTCCCAGTGTTCGTGAGTTTCAAAATGACGGTCCGGATCGCAGAAGACTACGTAACTCCACCAGATACCCCAGACCATATTGACTCCAGGAATAATCATTAAAACCACATACAAGGCCATATTTCGGGGAATCAGCGGATGTAGAATCTCGGAATCGAAGGAAATCCCCTTCTCCTTTAGTTTCTGAGATACACGGCGAAAGAACTCTAACTCCCCCCGTTCGTGGATAGCATAATCGAGAGTAAGTCAGCGCGAAAGACTCATCTTCAGCCTCTTGGCTCGCCCGATGTGGTCATTTCGTCTCGAGTATAGCTGCCATTGGTACCACCAGTGGATAACGGACATGGCAATTACCTCCAAAAATACTATAATAACCAAGTTTAACATAAATGATGCAGTCTATAAGAGGGCAGCGGGGGGGAAGGTGAACTATTCAAAGGAGCAGGAGGTAAAGCTAGAGACCTTCTGGTAAAAAGAAAATGTGGCTGCCCTTTCCAAGGAGGAGTATATTAACTTATTCTCAGACTCTTTCCATAAAATTCAGCCTCTTTTTTGAGAGCATCAATATTACTTTCCTTCCTGCGAAAGCCATGTCTCTCGCCCGGATATTCAATATATTCATAAGGTATTCCCCAACTTTCTAAGGCTTTAGCCATTTGTCGAGAAACCTCTGGAGGAACTATTTCATCATCAGAGCCTTGAAGAATAATCATAGGAGACTTTAATCTATCTAAATGATTAATGGGAGATCTTTCTCTATAAAGAGCCTTCCCAGCCGGATAAGGCTCCCCAATCAAACCTGCCAAGTAGTGAGATTCAAATTTGTGAGTCAGCTTTGCCAGTATTTCTAAATCACCAATACCATAATAGCTGGCACCACATTTGAAAAGCTCTGGAAATTCTGTTAAACATCGCTGTACAGCATAACCTCCTGCACTTCCACCCCTTATGGCTATTTGATTTGGATTTACCATACCTTGAGTAATTAAGTAGCGAACTCCGTCTGCAACATCAGCAGCATCAACAAGCCCCCACTTTCCTAGAAGTGCATCCCTGTACTTTCTCCCATATCCTGTACTGCCGCGATAATTGACATCTAACAGAGCATAACCTTGTGATGTCCAAAACTGTTTGGTCAAAGACATTGCGGAGCGTGCTCGGCCGGTAGGTCCGCCATGCACCATTACGATAAGAGGAGGTTTCTCTTTATCTGGTCCTTCAAATTCACTACTATGAGGAAAGTAAAAATGAGCATGACTGGATGCACCATCTGAAGTAGGATATTCAATTGTCCGGGGAATAGAAAGATCACCTCTATCTACCTGAACAGATGAGCTTTTCCTGAGAATACTAACTTCTAATGAGCTGAGATTCAATTTCATGACAGAGGTTACTCGATCTGGGTTTGATCCAATGAAAACAAGATCGCCATTCTCTGCAATATCCAGGAAAGCAAAACCTTCTAGCGGTATATCGAGCACCTCTAAGGCGCCTGATTCCGGATCTAATTTCGCAAGATGCTCTCTTCCCTTTTCTAGATAGCTACATATGATTGTTCCATCAGCGGTAAAGTCATATCTGGAGCTTCCAAATGTCCATAAAGGTTCTCCAAACTCTGCTTTTCTTGCGGTAATGGACTCTACTTTGCCTTCGGTATACCGATAAAGATTCCACCAATTTTTGGGATCTGCATAGTCATTGGTAACTTCATCCATCACAAAATATAACCTATCTTGGGGGTCAAATTTAGTCTGACAAATTGAGGTTTTCAGCCCACCGGCAATTATCTTTTCTGAGCCAGATACTGCTCCTTTTCCATCAAAAAGAGCCAGGACCAATTCGGTACTATCCCAGGGCATTTTGGGATGGTTCCAGGTTAGCCAGGAGATGTATTTTCCACTTGGTGAGATTTTTGGATCAGCGTAAAAATCATTCCCTCTAGCCAATATAATTGGTTCCTGAATCCCATCCCTACTAAGGGGGAGTAATGCAATAAAGTTTTCGTTTTCTTCTTTTTCATACTCTTTTTCATAGACAAAAACCAATGTTTTACCATCTGGAGAAACTTCCAGGGAAGCATACTTTCCTAGCGAGCCATCCCTATTCTTCTCGGGTGTTAGTGGAATAGGAGCCTCCTCAGTAGTCATTTTTTGACAGTAGATTCTTTGGTCCTTAAAGTTCACAAAGTATAAGAAATCTTCATAGATAGCGAAAGCACCTCCACCATATTCGTGGACCCGAGTTCTCACATCAAATCCTTCTGGCGTTATATCTTTCTGTTTTCCCTCCTGATCCCTTCTAACCAGAACTGTGCGTCCTCCTTCCCAAGGCCTGAGTTCTAACCAGTAAGTCATATTGCCAACTGCTCTAGTTTCAGAGAGAACTACCATATCAGAGAACACTTCTTCAGCAGTAATACGAGTTTCCCATAAGCCATAGGGTAGCTTTCTTTTCACTTTTGCCATTTCTACCTCTCTCCATAGTCAAAATATATGCTTTTTTTCTTTCTCAAATCTCTTCGTCCAGGTTAGGTTTGTTATCTCTACAAAACAGTTTTTCATATAATAGCAGTATCTCCTGCACAAGGTCAAGAAATACCTCAGGACAATTCCCCTCTGTCGCTGCATAGCCGCTTTGGATTGCTTCTACTTGTCTTCTCATTTCGGGAAAGACTTGAAACTCGTCGCTTTGCTCCTCAGACACAAGTCTTTCTTTTCCTCAACTATCTTTGAGGGGTAAATGCTCTGCATTTCCCCCTCAACGCTCGCTGTTGCTCGCTGCTCCCCCTGAAAAATGGGCAGAGCTGACTCGTTAAGGTGGCTGATATAAGGCTCCTTCGGGGAAAGTCCTTCGATATGCATATAAATCGTCCAAACACTAATACTCTCCTGGTACTATCAAGGTGAGTGAGGAGATCTGTAGCTATGGGTTGGTTTGAGAGAACCTATAATCGGATAAAAAGAGGTAAGGGAAAAATCGACATTCCTGACGGTTTGTGGACGAAATGCAGTGGCTGTTCAAAGACCATTTACAATAAGAACCTGGAGAAGAATCTAAAGGTCTGCCCTGAATGTGGCTACCATTTTTACCTAAGAGCACAGGAGAGAATCAAGATCACTCTGGATGAAGCAAGCTTTTCAGAATATGACTCCAACATTTATTCCGGTAACCCTCTAGACTTCCCCGAATATGAAGAGAAATTAACTAGAGGAGCGGAAAAGACAGGATTGGATGAGGCGGCCATAATAGGAAAAGGAAAGATTGGTGGCATACCCATAGCCATCGGGGTAACTGATTTTGGCTTTATGGGAGGAAGTATGGGTTCGGTGGTAGGAGAGAGAATAACTCTGGCTACCGAAAAAGCCATGGAAGAAAAGCATCCTCTCCTTCTTGTCTCGGGATCAGGAGGGGGTGCCAGGATGCAAGAGGGGGTTATTTCTCTTATGCAGATGGCTAAAACCAGTTCGGCCATCGCAAAACTGAAGCGAGAAGGGCTTTTGTATATTTCCCTTCTTACCAATCCTACAATGGGAGGAGTAATGGCAAGTTTTGCCTCGCGAGGAGACATTGTTCTAGCAGAGCCAGGAGCAAGATTAGGATTTGCTGGACCAAGGGTCATAAGACAGACCATCAGGCAACAAATTCCTCCAAGATTTCAACTTTCGGAATCCCTGCTTAAACATGGAATAGTTGATTTGGTAGTGGAAAGAGCCAAGATCAGAGATACTTTAATCAGGATACTGAAGCTCCTCTCTTAAATCCTTTATTTTCCCCTTTGAATGTCTTAAGATATAGGAATTTCAAAAATTTCTTTGGATTGTTCTCAAATGAGGTACTGAAAAAAGGGGGGAGTAGGCCCGACGTGCTCGAGTGGCGTGAGAGTCGGCTTTGCCGATTGGGCCGTTGAGGGGGGATGTTTCCCCTCTCAAATATATTGCATTATACGAGGAGGTAATTGATGGAAAAGCCGGTCATAGATGAAGACCTGTGTACAGGATGCGAGATCTGTATTGATGAGTGTCCCAATAACGCTCTGGAGATGGTGGGGGACCTTGCTAAATTAGTCAGGCCGGAAGAGTGCGATGGAAAAGGAGAGTGTGCTGAGGTATGCCCGGCCGAGGCCATAACTATGGAAGAGGAATGAAATTAACCCGACATATACAAACCCCTGGTAATATGAAGCTGCGAGTTACTAGAGAAAGTTATTTGTCAAGCGGCCTGCTCTGGCAAAAGATGCGGGTCAATAGGTGAAAATGCTCTGGGATAAAGTAAAAGAAAGGAGAAAAACTCGGTCAGTAAAGGTAGGAAAGGTAATCATTGGTGGAGATTCTCCGGTGGTGGTTCAGGGGATGGCCAAAACATCCACGGAGAACGTCTCAGCTACCCTGCGCCAAATTATAGAGCTGGAAGAAGCCGGAGCCAGAATAGTAAGGATAGCCTTACCCCATATGAGAGCGGTGAAGGCCCTATCCAAGATTAGAAAAAAGGTGAAGCTTGCCCTGGCCGGCGATGTCCATTTTAATCCTGAGTTGGCCATTGCGGCTATAAGAGAGGGGATAGATAAGATAAGAATCAATCCCGGAAATATAGGAAAAGAAGGAATCCTGCGCATAGCCGAGGCGGCTAAAGGAAGTGGGGTTCCCCTTCGGGTGGGGGTTAACTCCGGTTCCCTGAAAGAAAGCTTTCTCCCAAAGCTAACCGAGAACAAAAGGAGAAATCCTACCCAGAAAGTAGCTCAGGCCATGGTGAGGAGTGCTCTGGAAACGGTCAGATTCCTGGAAGAGGATAATTTTCAAGACATCATTGTCTCCCTTAAATCTCCCTATGTTTTGACCACTATCCTTTCCTGCCAGCTCATCTCTCAAAAGATTCCGTATCCCCTCCATTTAGGAATAACAGCCGCAGGCCCCCCTCCTCAGGGTATAATCAGGTCTGCCTCGGGAATAGCCATTCTTCTGGCTCAAGGAATCGGTGATACTATCAGAGTATCCTTAACCGGTGACCCGGTAGAAGAAGTAAAAACTGCTTACCAGATACTGCAATCGCTTGATTTCATCAAGGATCGCCCCACTCTCATTTCCTGTCCCACCTGTGGGAGATGCCAGATTGATTTGATTTCAGTGGTTAACCAGGTAGCCTCTGGAATTGAGGAGCTTAAACTTCCTTTAACGGTTGCAGTGATGGGTTGTGAAGTGAACGGTCCTGGAGAAGCCAAGGAAGCTGATATAGGAATAGCCTGCGGTAGGAAAGGAGCTCTTCTTTTCAAGAAGGGCAAAGTTTTTGCAAAAGTAGAAGAGAGGAACCTGGCAGGTGCTCTGTTGAGTGAAGTTACTGGATGGGTCCAGGAGGAGGGGAGAGCTAAGAAATGACCAAATTCATTTTTGTCACCGGAGGGGTTCTTTCTTCTTTAGGCAAGGGAATCGCTTCGGCTTCCATTGGAACTCTTCTTAAATCGAGAGAAATCAGTGTAAGCATGTTGAAATTCGACCCTTACATCAACGTTGACCCGGGAACTATAAGTCCCTACCAACATGGGGAGGTATTTGTCACCCAGGATGGAACAGAGACCGATCTGGATCTTGGTCATTATGAGCGCTTTGTGGGAATAAATCTCTCTTCCCATAACAATGTTACCACGGGGCAGATCTACAGTGCTGTTATTGAGAAAGAAAGAAAAGGAGAGTATCTGGGCAGAACCATTCAGGTTGTACCTCATATCACCGGAGAGATTCAGGAGAGGATAAGGAAAGTAGCCAAAAAGGATGAAGTAGATGTTGTCATCACTGAGGTAGGAGGAACAGTGGGAGATATCGAATCCCTCCCTTTTCTAGAGGCCATAAGACAATTCCGCCTGGAGGAGGGAAGAGAAAATACCTTGTTTATCCATCTTACCCTGCTTCCCTATATCTCTTCCTCAGCAGAACTCAAAACAAAACCCACCCAACACAGTGTAGGGAAACTTCGGGAAATCGGGATTCAACCAGATTTAATCCTCTGCCGTACCCAAATTCCTTTAACCGGAGAGGCACGCAGTAAGATCTCCCTTTTTTGCAATGTGGAAGAAAAAGAGGTCATTCAGGCCATAGACGTGGAAAATGTCTATGAGGTTCCTCTGCGATTCGAAAAGGAAGGTTTGACCGACAAAATCCTTAACAAGCTAAACCTTACCGCTTCCAAGACGGATCTGGAAGAATGGCAGAGATGGGTAGAAAGGGTAAACCATCCCCGAGGAGAGGTAACAGTTGGAGCTGTGGGTAAATATGTAAAGATGAAAGACACTTACAAGAGCATAAACGAGGCTCTCATCCATGCTGGAGCAGCTAATGAGGTTAGAGTTAATACCGTATGGCTAGAGGCCGAGGAAATACAAAGTCAACCAGAGACCTATCTTGCTTCCCTGCACGGTATTCTGGTCCCGGGAGGATTCGGGATGCGGGGAATAGAGGGAAAAATAGAAGTCATTCAATATGCCCGTGAGCGAGGAATACCTTTTCTGGGAATTTGCCTGGGGATGCAGTGTGCCACTATCGAGTTCGCTAGAAATGTGGCTGAATTAAGAGGTGCTAACAGCAGTGAGTTTGATCCTCATACTCCTCATCCGGTAATCGATCTTTTGCCCGAGCAAAAAAAGATCAAAGCCAAGGGAGGAACCATGAGGTTAGGTGCCTATCCTTGTGAGCTAGCTCGTAATAGCTTCAGTTACCAGGCTTACGGAGAAAATGAAGTTTATGAGCGGCATCGGCATCGATATGAGTTCAATAATAAATATCGGGATCTATTTATCCAAAAAGGATTAAGGATTTCCGGGACATTTAAGGAGAAGGATTTGGTGGAGATCACTGAGATATCCGATCATCCCTGGTTTGTAGCTACTCAGTTTCATCCCGAATTTAAGTCTCGTCCCCGATCTCCCCATCCTTTATTCCGGGATTTCATAAAAGCCGCTATGAAGAGGGCATCCCAGACCTTG
>JAUVZN010000101.1 GCA_030602545.1 Candidatus Aerophobota bacterium | reverse complement strand
ATCCACCCCAAATTCGTTTATGGACCACTAGGACCCCTTCTAGAAAACGACCACATAGAATATGTCAAAAGCTTTTATGAGAGACCTCTGAAGCTGGGAACTGGAATAAGACGATCCGGCGGTGGCCGGGTAACCGAAATTCTGGTGAGGCCTCTTTTGGCTAACTTTTACCCGGAGCTTTCCGGATTCGTTCAGCCTCTTTCCGGAGAATATGCCGGCCGAAGAGGAGTCCTGGAGGCGGTTCCCTTCCGGGTGGGTTATGGAGTAGAAATTGGGCTTCTCATAGATATCTATGAGAGATTTGGCCTGAAATCTTTAGTTCAGGTAGATTTAGATAAAAGGGTGCATAGAAATCGGGGGTTGGCAGCTCTGGGGCGGATGTCCTTTGCTATCCTTCACACCTTTTTTATCAGGCTGCGGCAGCAAGGTATTATTTCCACTGACATAAAAATTTCCAAAGAATTTGAGCTGATTAGAGGTAGGGGAGAAAATATTTTCCTGAAGAGAGAGGAATTCACTTTGATCGAAAGACCTCCTATGATCAGCGTGGAGGAGTACCGAATAAAGAGGGGTATATAAGACTGAAAAGCGGAATGCAGGAACGGGTTAATCAATGAGGGAGAGTATTGCTCTTTTGCATTATTCCTATCCTCCCATCATAGGAGGAGTAGAGTTTGTTGTTGAGGGACACGCCAGAGTCCTTGCCAGATATGGACACAGAGTAAAGGTCATCACCGGGAGGGGCGAAGATGAGGAAAAAAATATAAAGGTGACCCTCATCCCAGAGATATCCCCTGCTCATCATAAGGTCAGGGTCATCAATGAGGAGCTGGAGCAGGGAAAGGTATCGCAAGAATTCCATAAGCTCAAGGAATTTCTCTACCATGAAATAAAGAAAGCTCTGCAGGATAGCAGGGTCTGTATGATCCACAATGTGATGACCATGCACTTTAACCTTCCCTTAACCTCGGCTCTGGATGAGCTGATAAGGGATCTGTATGATAGGGTAAGGTTTTATGTTTGGTGTCACGATGCTGCTCTCGCTAACCCCCTTTACAGGCTAGAGAAACCCGGTGAGTACCCCTGGAACTTGCTGGGTAAGTTTAATCCAAAGGCAGAGTAAATTGCTATCTCCCGGCTAAGAAAACATAAATTGGCGGATTTGTTCAGTGTCTCCCCGGATCTATTTAATCTTGTTCCTGATGGTGTGGACATAAAATCATTCCTGGATATAGCTGATTCTATCTGGAGAATAGCCTGGGATAAGGGAATATTTAGGGATGATCTGGTTATGCTTTTTCCTTCCCGCATTCTCAAAAGGAAAAATTACGAGTTGGCTATGAAGATCACCAAAGAAATCAAACTCTTAAATATGAAATGCAGGCTTCTCATCACTGCTCCTCCCGATCCCCACAATCCTCAGTCGATAAATTACTATGAGGACCTACACCTTCTGCGTCAAAAGATGAAACTGGAAGAAGAAGTAATTTTTCTTGACGATCTTAAGGCTAAATATGGACTGAGGCTCGGGTACTCAGAACTAAAGAGTCTTTACCGCATCTCTGATCTTCTTCTCATTACTTCCTCTCAGGAGGGCTTCGGTATTCCCATTTTGGAAGCAGGAGCCACCAGAGTGCCCATTGCTTGTAGTGAAATCCCGTCTCTTTTGGAATTGGCTCAAGATAAGGCTCTATTTTTCAAGCTGGACGAGAAGCCTTGCCGGATTGCCAAAAGAATCGTAGATTACCTGGACCTGCAGCCTACAGGCGCTCTCTTCAAGCGAGTGGTTTCCAAGTTCGATTGGGAAAGCATCTACAGGGATTATCTCCAAGATCTACTTAGGCGGTGAGCAAAGCCTTGCTTCTTGGAAAGGGGTCTTGGTTTGCCAATACACAGTAGATTAAGACCTGAGGAAAAACAAGGGGAAATTTTAAGAGAATATTTAAACATTGTCAGATCATTTCGCCAATACTTAGATAAAAGAGGACTGAATCAAAGATCAAAGGATGAGGACCCAGAGCGACGATTGAAAGAGTTTCATTCCTCAATTTTGACCTGTCGAGGATGCTCTCTTTATAGAACCAGGACCCATCTGGTTTTTGGAAGGGGAAACTCTGGCGCAAAAATAATGCTGGTAGGAGAGGCACCGGGAAGAGAGGAGGATCTCGAAGGCAGACCCTTTGTAGGAGCAGCAGGAAAACTGCTTGCCCAGGAACTGGCAAGAGCGGGATTGAGGAACGAAGATATATATATTGCCAATGTTCTTAAATGCAGACCCCCGGGTAATAGAGATCCTCTCCCTGAAGAAATTGAGGCCTGCCTTCCCTATTTGAAAAGACAGATAGGAATTCTCCATCCCCGGATTATTTGTAGCCTGGGTAAATTTGCCACTCAGGTTCTCCTGAGCACGCAGCAGGGAATCACCTCTCTCAGAGGAAAGCCTCAACTCTATGAAGAGGATATAATAATCATTCCCACCCTTCATCCTGCCGCTTGTATTTATAATCCTTCTTGGGGGAACCTCTTGCTTCGAGATCTTGAGTTAGTCAAAAGAAAACTATCTGGATAGGATTAATTGGTCTTCACTCTGCAAAGGGAGGGAAATTCATCTTTTTCCGGATGGAATGCGGGTGGAGGAATCCTGCTGAAGAGCCTTGATCTTTTCTTCAATTTCTTGTTTTCTCTCCAGCTCGAAGTCGTTCTTCTTAATGAAAGACAAAGCCTCTAGATAGTAGTCAATAGCTTTTGGGGGATCTTTTTCTTGCCCAGCTTTCCCCAGAAGTTCATCCAGTCTTCTGGCCTTCTGAAATCTTTCTATTTCTATTTCCAGCCTTTTCATTTTGATAGGAGTAGATTTCTTCTTTACCTCTTCTAGTAATCTCATAACCTCCCTTTTAAGCAAATCTGCCTTTAACTCTAGCTCGCTGGAGGGCTCTTTTTCTGGTCTACTCTTAAGGTAAAGTATCAAGATAATGACAACAACGACAACCAGACCTAGTTGAACCATCCCTGTCCCTTCCTTAGTGATCTACCCTTTTTATGGATGCTAGAGAAGCTATTCCTCTTCTCCTTAAAAAAGTATAATACAAGATGCACTTTTGTCAACTGAGCACGTTAAGCCTCACAAGTTGCCCTTGACAAAAATTGTCGTGTTATTATTATAAAAATAGTAACACAGAGCACCAGGGTATAGCCAGGATTCAAGGATCGATCTAAAAAGAATCTAAGTAAAGCAGGAAAAGCCCCAAAGATATTTCCCATAACAAAAAGCGGGTTTTGGGAGGAAGAAATGGAAAGTAGACTGGTGCGATTCGGTGTGTCCATGGATG
>JAUVZN010000081.1 GCA_030602545.1 Candidatus Aerophobota bacterium | reverse complement strand
AACTCTTTCAATCTCCTCATATACATCCTCAATTGCTCTTATACCCGGAGAGCTGCTTCTGGTTATATTCACACTCTTCCTCCCTTTTCTTTTTTAGCTTCCTTATTTTTGTCAGCCGAATTCTCCCATTCCCCACAGACGGGGAAATACCTTTACTTAGCCGCACGTTGTAAACCCCGTTAGAGACAAAATCTCTAATGGAGCGCGTCGACAGAGCTTTCTTTCTAACGGGGTAAAGACCGTAAAGTAGCAATCATTGCATCTTCCAATTCCACAAAATAGGAAGCGAGGCTCATCCTTTTTCTTAGTTTTTCGGCATACTCGGATACCGTTAGCCAAAAGAGCAGCTATAATTGGCTCCCCTTCAGAGGCCTCTAAGATCTTGCCATCCACTGTTATTTTAACTACCTTCTCTTTCCTAAGTTTTCCTAGGACTGGGTGATGGAGAACTCGCATTTAGATCTCTGTTGGAGAGTATTTCTCAAAACTCTCTTTCATCTTACTGGATCAAGCTTTTTGGTGTTAGGGTGTTTCTCAAGAGTTTCTATAATTTCATCCCTTGTATTACTAATATGCATTTCCAGAATTTGTTTAGCTTTCTCAGCATTCTTTTGCAAGATGGCATCTATTAATGCCAGATGTTCCTTTGCAGCTTTGGCGGCTCTTCCAGATATCCGTAGATGGGTATATTGACAGATTCTTACAAAATCGTAAATCTGAGTGTAGAGATCTTGCAGTCTTTTATTATCAGAGCTTTTTACTATCTCTAAATGAAGTTTTTGGTTTAGGATGTGCGGCTCATCCTGTTGCCTTTCGATCTTTTTCCTTATCTCCCTTAATTTTTCCATATCCATATGTGCTACAGAACTTCTTACGGCGTAGCCTTCTAATAGCTGTCGTAAGTCATAGATTTCTATAACATCTCTTACAGAAAGCTTAATCACATAATACCCCACTGCTGGGACAAATCTTACTAATCCATCCTTTGAGAGCCTCATTAGAGCGTCCCGAATGGGTGTCTGACTCACCTCGAATTCTTGTGCTAAGTCCTGAAGGGTAAGCCTTGCTCCTGGTTCTAAAGTAAGAGTGATAATCCTTTCCTTCAATATACTATATAGCTGGTCAACCAAATTTCTTTTTAACTCCATGATTTAGTCCTTTTCAATTTGTTATATCTTGTATGTTATATGATATATCCTTTTTCAGATTTGTCAAATTTGAAAATAGTAGCTGGCCTGAGGGATTATTATTAAGAGGGTATCCCCTACCCTTCCATATCCAGCAATAGTCTTACTTGATATGGGAACCTGGTCGGATCTGGGAACAAGGAGGATATCTTCCCTGTATTGCTTTCATTTGGATACATAGACAAGAACGGATGAGCCAAGGATAATAAGGCTTGTCGAGGCTAAAAGAGGAGCAATTTGGTGGGTATCTGGGAGCTCACCCCAGGTCTAGTGCCTTCTGACGTTTATTGAGTAGCGTGTCAATGGCGGCGATATCTTCTTTAGAGAGCATCATCTCTCCGGTGGCAACAGTTTCCTCGATTTGATATGGATGCCTTGCACCCACAATGGCTGCAGTGACTTCAGGATGCCGCAACCCCCATGCTATTGCTAACTGCGCCACGGTCCTATCGCCGCTCCTTTCGGCAATAGAGCGCAGATCTTCAACCAATTTAACATTAGCACTGAGCTCTGGTTCCTGAAAGCGTGGATCTTCACGTCGGTGGTCATCCCGGGGCAGATTCTCAACCCGTTCTCTGGTAAATTTTCCTGTTAAAATCCCCTTCTGCATGGGACTATATACGATTACTCCGATATTGTTTGCCGAACAGTAATGGAGGAGTTCTTCTTCGATGCCACGCTCGAGCATACTGTAAGGTGGCTGAAGAGAGGCTACAGGATGAATGGGCTGGATACGTCTGAGCTGTTCTACGCTAAAATTGGACACCCCGGCATAGCGAACTTTACCTTCTTTTATCAAATCTTTTATGGCACTCCAGGCTTCCTCAATATCCTCATCGGGATCTGGCCAATGAATCTGGTAGAGGTCGATAACCTCTATTTTGAGTCTCCTCAGGCTCCTCTCAACTTCAGAACGAATACTCTCTTTCTTCAAACAACCGTAGGGATTCCCATCTTTATCCCAGAGCCGGCTGCACTTAGTGGCAATGATGGGTCTATCTCTTGATTCTTTAATCGCTTTACCCACAACTTCTTCGGAGTGGCCCAGCCCGTAAACTGGGGCTGTGTCTATCCAGTTGATTCCTTTCTCTAGTGCCCGCCGGATGGTAGAAATAGACTCTCTATCATCCTGAGGACCCCAGCTGAACTTCCAACCAGCACCTCCAATTGCCCACGTGCCCAATCCAACAGTGGATAAGTTAAGATCTGTCCAACCTAGTTTTCTTGTTTGCATAATCTTACTCCTTTCGCAGAGGCTATGTCACCTAATAACTTCAAAACACACCTGCTATCATAATTAAAAAGGCAGACTCTCATCATAAAAAGCTATCTTGAGCCGAGCAAAACTAAAGGCTCACAAGTGATCAGAAATCTTCTAAAATCCCCCTACCCTACTGGACTTACCTAACCTTGCCTAATTGCCTCGAATTTAAATAACTCAAGAATACAGCCCGCAACCGATGCAAAGCTATATCCTGGAAGATTTCCCTCGGTACAATTATATAGATATAGAGGCCAAAGAGCAACTTTGAGAAGGTAGAAAATATGAAATAGAAGGAAAGTCCACGAGAATGATGTTAGCTAAATTTTAATTAACACGGAAACTTGCCCCTATTGACAAAATGAGCTAGAATAGTTCTTAGTCAGGACCTTCCATATCCATGAAACCAATGCTAAGAGATTGGTCAGCCGAAAACAGCTCAATGAAGGAAAATCAACAGGCAAAGCTCTGGCAAATAAGGATGGGAAAGACCGGGGAGATGGCAAGCTTTTATGTAATTTCGGTCCACAAACCCAGGCTGGTGTTCGAATCTCACTTTGGCAGACTGAGAAGGAGATTCGAGATAATGCCCTCCAAGAAACAAGATCCCCCGACGTTTTACCTACTTGAGAGAGAGAAAGCCGAGGTAGAAAGAGCCACAGATATGCATGGCTTCAGCCTCAAAGGTATTACCGGAAAGCACATAATCTTGAAGGTCGAAAATCCGGAAAACAAAAATCTTTATGAAATCTCTTTTCTTAATCCCCGATTAAGGGGCTTCTGGAGAAAAAAGTATGTTTTCTCCAGAGACAAGAGAGAAGCAGCCAGCTTCGCCCAGCAATTTAAGGAAGACTATCGCATCAGTATAAGAAAAGCAGCTAAAATTGACGGCTATCCCCTGGAAGCTGTGGAAAAAGACCGGCTAGTTCTCAAAAGACACTTTTGAAAAATCCTGGTTTTTTGAACCAACAGTGGTACTGGGAAGATCCCTCTACCAAAAGAACTGTCAAAGTTAAGTTCCTCTAGGAGTTCATTTCTTAACTTTCCAGAAAACTCACAACTTCTTCTGCTATGTCCTCAGATCTCAGTCCAAATTTCTTTTTCATCTCCTCATTTGTGCCAGATTTCCCAAAAACATCTCTCACCCCTATTCTTTTGAGTTTTACAGGCATCTTTTCTGAAATAACCTCAGCTACGGCTGAGCCCAACCCTCCGATGATATTGTGATTTTCCACAGTTACTATTTTTCCCGTCTCCTCGGCTGCCTTAACAATAAGTCCCTCATCAACCGGTTTAAGAGAGCTCATATTAATTACTCTTGCCTGAATACCTCTTTTCTCTATCAAGGAAGCTGCCTTGAGGGTATCCTCAACCATTGCTCCTGAAGAAATCAAAGTAACATCGTTGCCTTCTCTTAAAACCAACCCTTTGCCCAGTTGGAATCTATAATCCGGAGGAACAATTGAAGGCATAGGATCTCTTCCTATTCGAAGATACATGGGCTCATCGTATTCCGAGGCAAACCTCACCACTTCTTTAGTCTCTAATCCATCTACCGGCTCAACAACTACCATATTGGCAATGGATCTCATGATAGCTATATCTTCCAATGATTGATGGGTTGCCCCATTTTTCCCTACAAAAAGCCCCACGTAAGCTCCAACAATTTTGACATTCAATCTAGGGTAAGCTACAGAGATCATCACCTGGTCACAAACCCTCCTTGAGGCAAAACAGGCAAAAGTTGTGGCAAAGGGGATAAAACCAAGGGTGCTCAGTCCTGCGGCGATTCCAATCATATTCTGCTCAGCAATTCCTACAGGTATAAATCTTTCTGGAAAACGCTCTTTAAAATAAGAAACCTTGGTAGAAGGAGCAAGATCTGCATCCAGGACCACAATATCAGGATTTTCTTCCCCTAACTCTACTAATGTCTTCCCGAAAGCTTCTCTGGGAGCTATTTTTTCAGACATCTTCTAACCCTCCTTCATCTCTAATAAAGTAACTTCAATTTCTTCTTCAGAACACCTTAGCTCTTTAAGTGCCTCTTCAACCTGTTGAGGAGACATTGAGACGGCATGCCACTCAACCTTATCCTCCATAAAAGAAACCCCATAGCCTTTTACGGTATGAGCAATTATTAAGCTGGGTTTTTCTTTTACCTTTTTTGCCTCATCTAAAGCATTCATAATCTGAGTAAAGGAATGACCGTTTATCTGGATCACGTGCCAGCCAAAAGAGGTCCACTTATCATAAAGTGGCTCAAGAGGCATAACCTCGCTTATTCTACCCGACAGCTCCAGCTTATTATAGTCTATCATAGCTACCAAATTATCGAGTTTGTATTTGGAGGCACTCATAGCTGCTTCCCAAACCTGCCCTTCCTGAGACTCCCCATCTCCCAAAAGAGCGTACACCCGGAAGGTTTTCCCTTTTAATCTTGCACCTAAAGCCATTCCCACTGCCACTGATAAACCCTGTCCTAATGCACCTGTGCTTATCTCCACTCCTGGACAAAGTCTCATATCGGGATGACATTGAAGGGAACTATCAACCTGGTGAATGGATAGTAGAATATCTTCGGGGATAAATCCTCTCTCAGAAAGAACAGCATAGAAAACCGGCGCAGCATGGCCTTTAGATAAGACAAAGCGATCTCTATCCTCCCAGTCGGGATCTTGAGGATCGATTCTCATCTCATAAAAATACAGAACAGTTAATATCTCGGCAATGGACATAGAACCACCGGCATGCCCGAAACCGGATTTTCCTATCATTTTAACAACTTTAACCCTTAGCCGATTGGCTATCTCTTCCAGTTTTTCCTTTTC
>JAUVZN010000068.1 GCA_030602545.1 Candidatus Aerophobota bacterium | reverse complement strand
TAGGCATAAATAAGTCCCGAGAATCCCATGAAAGCAAGGGCCAGAAGTCCGGCTGTGATCAAGGTAATGGCCGCTCCTTGGAAAGACTTCGGTATATCCGCTAGATCTAGCTCCTCCCGGATGCCAGCCATAATAAGCATGACAAAAGTAAAACCAACTCCAGCACCAAAGCCGTAAACTAAACTCTGCAAAAAGCCATAGTTTCTAAGGGTAGCAAATAAAGCCAGCCCCAAAATAGCACAGTTGGTGGTAATGAGAGGAAGGTATATCCCCAGAGCCCGGTAAAGAGAAGGATTAGTCTTTCGAATGAACATCTCGATAATTTGAACCAGGGAAGCGATGACCAGAATGTAAGCCACATATTCCAGGAAAGGAACTCCAAATCTTACCAGGATGAGGCGATATACAATCCAGGTTATCCCTCCAGTCAAGGTCATAACAAAGGTAGTGGCAATCCCCATTCCGAAAGCTGATTTGAGTCTCCCCGTGACTCCCAGAAAAGGACAGATTCCCAGAAAATAGGTGAGGACAAAATTGTTAACCACGGTAGCGCTGATAAAGATAAGCAGAAGGTTCATCGGCATCTCCTTTTAAGATTTTCTGCTAAAGGTGTTTATTATTCCCAGAAGGATGCCCAGGGTGATAAAAGCCCCGGGAGGAAGAATCATAATGACCCAGGGTCGGAACCATCCGCCGGCTGCCTGGGTAGTGAGAATCTGATAGCCAAATACCGCACCCGAGCTCATAAGTTCTCGGATACTGCCCAGGATGACTAGAGTGAGGGTAAATCCCAGACCCATCCCCAGAGCATCCATGAAAGATCGGGAGACCGGGTGCTTAGAGGTGAAAGCCTCCATACGACCAAGAATGATGCAATTGACCACAATCAGAGGAACGTAAGGTCCTAAAGCCTTACTCATAGGAGGAAAGGTGGCCGCTAAAATCAGGTCAGTAATGGTAACAAAAGCGGCAATAATAATGGTGAAAGTGGCTATTCTTACCTGGTGAGGGATGAGTTTTCTGAAGGAAGAGATTACTACTCCGGACAGAATCAAAACGAAGACTACGGCTATACCCATGGTAAATCCCTGCAGAGCCGTGGTGGTAACAGCTAAAGTCGGACACATCGCCAGAAGCTGCCGGAAAACAGGGTTCTCCCGCCACAATCCTTTAATTAGATCTGCATAGAGCTGCCAGGAAGTCTTCATTTTTCTTTTTTGCCTTCCTCCTTTAGAATTCCCGTTACCTTGGCCACCGTCTCATTGATAATCTCTACCACTGAACGGGAAGAGATAGTAGCCCCGGTAATGGCCTGTATCTGATTAGGAGAGGTGGGCTTTTTTCCTTTCACAGATTCGATAGGAGGTGAAACCTGAAGCTCTCTAAATTGCTCGGTAAAAGTTTCTCCTACAGGCTGGAGGATATCTTCGCTATCTATCTTACCCCCGAGACCCGGTGTCTCTCTCGAGTAAAGAATCTCAATTCCTCCCAGGGTTTTAAGATCAGGTCTAAGTCCCACCATCATCTTTATTTTGTCCTGATAACCTCCTCCCTCAGCTACAAAAGCATACCCCACCAGATTCCCTGAAGTGTCCTCACACTGATAGATCCCGACGCCGTCCTTCTCGGAAAACTCATAGCTTTTAGTTTCAGGCAGAACATTGAATATGGCTTGCCTAGTGAGTTCTCTCTCATGAGCCTCAATCTGAGGCTTAGCCCATCTGTAGACGAAAGACAGAGTGCCTCCAGCAAAAAGACCCACCACTACCAGAACAGTTATCATGCGAGTGGCCGTTTTCATTTTCTTCTCCCTCCCATCTGAACCGGAATGGTATAACGGTTCACAAGAGGGGTCAGAGCGTTCATAAGGAGTATGGAAAACATTACTCCATCCGGATAGCTACCCCAGAGGCGAATAACTACTACCAGAACCCCCGCTCCTACCCCGAAGAGCCAGCGTCCCCGTTTGGTAATGGGGGTGGTGACGGGATCGGTGGCCATGAAAATCGCTCCCAGCATAAGTCCCCCCGCCAAAAGGTGAAAGGAAGGGGAGCCATAGCCGGGATTTATAAGCCAGAAAAGTCCACTAAGACCCACCACGGTGGCAACGTAGCTCAAGGGAGTTCTCCAGTCGGCGTATCGCCGGCCCAAAAGATAGATCCCCCCGATGATAATGGCTAGAGCTGAGGCTTCTCCTAAAGAGCCGCTCACATTTCCAGTAAAAAGGTGGTAGAGGGAGACCGTCTGATGCTCGAATTTGAGCATACCCAGGGGAGTAGCACCGCTGATGGTATCCAGAGTTATGGGATTGGTCCAGGTGGTCATCAAAACCGGGAATGTAGTCATAAGAAAAGCTCTTCCTATCAGGGCTGGATTGAAGATATTATATCCCAGACCGCCGAAAATTTGCTTGCCAATGGCCATGGCAAAGGCTGATCCTAGAACAGCTGCCCACCAGGGAAGATGGGGGGGGAGAATCATAGCCATGAGGAGTCCGGCAACTATGGCACTTCCATCATATATAGTGATTCGCTTACCTCTGGCCAGCTGAAAAAGTGCTTCGGTAACCAGGGAGGCAATAAGACAGGTTAGAATTAACCCTACAGCCAGCCATTTAAAATAATAGATGCTGGAAGCCACAACGGGTGTAAGGGAAATGACCACCCCCCACATGACGTCAGGCACAGTTCTGGTTACTACGATGTGAGGAGCTGCGGTCACGGTGAGAATTTTGCCCTCCGGCGCAGGAGTCTTCTTATCCCTCATGAGTACTTTTTTGGGGGAGGGTTTCTCCTCTTTCTGGGTGGTTTTTCCTTCTCTCATTCCTCATCCTTGGTCTGCACCTCGGCCTTGCCTAATTTTATCAGTTGAATAATAGGTATTCTGGCCGGACAAACATAGGCGCAGCATCCGCACTCCATACAATCCATAATGTGATAATCCTTTAATCTTTCCCATTTGCTAGCTTTTACCAGGCGAGCTAACTCTGCGGGAAGAAGGCGTACTGGACAGTGGTCAACACATTGGGCGCACCGGATACAGGTATCCTCAAGAGGGGGCCTCGCCTCTTCCCTTCTCAAAACCAGGATGGCTGTAGTTCCCTTGACTACCGGAACCTGGAAGGTAGACTGACTAATACCCATCATGGGACCTCCCATGATGACCCGATCCATCTTACCAACATCCACATCGCATTCCTCCAGAAAGGTGGCGAAAGGGGTCCCCAGGGGGACCAGTAAATTAGCAGGCTTTCGCACAACAGAACCTGATACCGTGACCACTCGCTCAACCAGGGGCTTATTGAACTTCAGGCATTCGGCGATGGCAACGGCAGTACCCACATTGCTCACCACCACCCCCACATCCAGAGGAATACCCTCAGAGGGAACTTCCCGGTTCAAAATAGCCTTCACCAGCATTTTCTCACCCCCCTGGGGATATTTGGTTCTTAAGGTGATAACCTCTATGTTCTCCTCACCTGCTACTTTATCTCGAAATAGAGCAATAGCACCCATCTTGTTGTTTTCAATCCCCACGTATGCTCTCCGGGCACCCGCAGCCCTAATAATGGCCTTGAGTCCAAATAGACATTCTTCGGGCTTCTCCAGCATCAGCCTGTGATCTCCTGTCAAATAAGGTTCGCATTCACACCCATTGAGGATAACTGTATCAACAGGTTTGTTCTTGGGAGGGGTAAGTTTGACATGGGTAGGAAAGGTAGCTCCTCCAAGGCCCACTATTCCAGCTTCTTTTACACGATTCCGAATCTCTTGAGGCTCCAGTTCCGAGGGATCTACCTTTTTCTCATCCCCACCCTCCCAATCTTCCTCTTTCCCTGTTCCCCGGATAAAGATAGACTTGAATTTTCCTCCGGCGGGATGAGAGTTTAGTTCAACAGCGGTGATTTTGCCGGAGATGCTGGCATGGATGGGTGCAGATACAAAGGCGCCTGCTTCAGCAATCTTGTCTCCCTTTCTCACCTCGTCACCCCTCTTTACCAGGCTCTGGCAAGGTGCACCAATATGTTGTTGAAGAGGCAGTATCACCTCCTTGGGAGGAGAAATCCTTCGTATCTTCTTATCTTCAGTGCTGGATTTCTTATGGGCGGGATGAATACCCTGCGAGAAAGTTCTAAGTCTCATCATTGTTTCTGGAATTCGCCCCATCCGCTGGAGCTATCCATTCGCATTCCTTCACTTACAATGAGGCCCTCTATCCCGGGAAGGCTCTCTATAAGTCTCATCCCTTCTTCTGGCCCCAGAACGAAGATCCCTGTGGCTAAAGCATCTGCGGTGGTAGCATCAGGAGCAACCACAGTCACACTCATGGGAACCTCCGCGACGGTCTCACCCGTCCTTGGATCTACGATGTGGGAAAAACGTCTTCCTTCCAGAGTAAAGTATCTTCTGTAGTCGCCGGAGGTGGCTACCCCTTTATCGCTAACCTCTATGGTGGTTAAGATTTTCTCCTGATCACGAGGGTGCTGGATACCCACTTCCCACTTTTTCCAGAGACCCCTTCTTCCCAGAGCATACAAATCACCCCCGGCATTAACCAGAGCCGCCCTCACTCCCCTTTTCTTAAGAGCCTGGATAGCCTTATCGACGGCCCAGCCTTTGGCGATACCTCCCAGGTCAATCTGCATCCCAGGCTGCTGAAATTTCACCAGATCGTCTTCCAGAGCTATCTTCTTGTAGCTAACCAGCCTCTTCGCTTCTTCAATTTCCTGGAGGGTGGGGATCTTTGCCTCTTTTTTTGCCCTCTTCCAGAGGTTAATCAAAGGGCGACAGGTGATGTCAAAAGCTCCCTCGGTCATTTCAGAAAATTTGATAGCTTCCTGGATGATCTGACTGGTCTGGGGAGAGAGGTGATTTTCTCCTTGCCGATTGAGGATGGAGACCTCGCTCTCAGGCTTGTAGGTGCTCATCAGCTCGTCCACCTTTTTTATGGCATCAAAGGCCTCCTTGATCGTCTCTTCATCAGCCGGAATAACGCTAATTTCAACCACGGTCCCCATGATCATTTCTGTTCGCTTGAGAGGTTGAACTCTCAATTTAAGGGTAGTCCAGGTAACCAGCAGGATGAGGGCAATAGGTAAGATTATCCATATGATTTTACGAGCACTTCGGGGAGGGGATTTCATCAGGCGCCTCCATAAAATAAAATTCTTAGCTATAGTACCAAAGCTGGATGGGGATGTCAAATAGACCCAATTTTCCTTGACAAATTTCAAATATGGATTATAATGATAATGAAAATCATTATCACTCGGAGAGACGCACATGATTGGTCCTCCCTGGCTCCATGGCAGATTCAGAAATGCAGGTTTCAGGTTAACATTGCCTCGGCAAGCTATTTTAAATATCTTTGCAGAAAATCCTAAACATTTAAGTGCCGAGGAGGTATTCCTATCAGTTCATAAAAACTGTCCAGGAATTGGTTTGGCCACTGTATATCGGACTCTGGACCTATTAACTCAGATGGGTCTTATCTTAAAGTTTGATTTTGGCGAGGGATGGAACCGCTATGAACTAGCCAGTGAAGCTATAAAAGAGCACCATCACCATATGGTCTGCACCCGATGTGGCCGAATAATTGACTATAGTGATTTCATGGATAAGGAAGTGGAATTCCTCAAAGGGTTAGAGGCCGAACTCTCAAAAAAACACAAATTCAAGATAAATAACCACCAAATTCATTTTTATGGGTTATGCGAGAGGTGCCAATAATTTTTTTCTCTCTAATTGAGAATAATTCTCAACAAGGAGGTGTTAAGAGATGCAGATAGGTGTGGCAGTAGAAAACAACAGCGGCCTGGAAGCTGAGATAAGCGGGCATTTTGGTAGGTGCCCTTACTATGTGATCCTGGAGACAGAGGAGCAAAAAATCAAGCAGCCAGTCAGAGTAATGGCAAATCCTTACGCTACGGCTCATGGGCAGCCAGGACAGGTCCCTTCCTTCTTGAAGGAGCAAGGAATTGAGGTCATCATCGCGGGGGGAATGGGACCAAGGGCGGTAGGGTTTTTTAACCAGTACGGAATTAAGGTAGTTACCGGAGCAAATGGTAAGGTTAAGGAAGCAGTGGACAGATTCTTAAAAGGAGAGCTTGAAAGTAGCGAGCCCTGTCATTGAGAGCTTCGATTTTTAGATTAACCATAGATGAGAGACATCCTATGTCAAATGAAAACTTTTCAAAGAGCAACAGATGAACCTAAGCAGTGGCATTAACAGTTCTTTTGAATCTATACTCGGTCTTGTTCTTCATCATAGCATAAATGATGTCACATAGCCTCCTCT
>JAUVZN010000029.1 GCA_030602545.1 Candidatus Aerophobota bacterium | reverse complement strand
CACGATGGCTCTTTCTCTCTGAAGCAGTGCATTCAAAAGACTGGATTTACCAACATTAGGTCTGCCAATGATAACCGCCTTCACTCCCTCTCGATAAATCCTGGCTGTCTCCCCCATTTCAATGAGAGAATCCAGCTTGGTCAAGATTCTGGTCAGTTGCTTTTTCTTAGTACTTCTTGATGGAGGACCTATCTCCTCATCAGGAAATTCAATCTCTGCCTCCAGACAGGATAGGAAATCAACAATTTCTTCCTTCAGGGAATAGATTTCCTGGGAAAATCTTCCCTTTAATCCATTTACAGCTATCATCAAGCCTTCATCTGTTTTCGCCTGAACTACATCCAGGACGCTCTCGGCCTGAGCAAGGTCTATTCTTCCGTTCAGAAAGGCTCGTCTGGTGAACTCACCGGGTTTGGCCAATTTTGCTCCTAGCTTTAATCCGAGCCCCAGAGTTTTTCGCAAAGGTAGGGGTCCACCATGACAGTTTATCTCCACAATATTCTCACGAGTGTAGGTCTTGGGTGCCCGCATAAGGGTAAGAAGAACCTCATCTACTATCTCTTTGCTTTCTGGGTCCACTATCCACCCGTGGTGAGTTCTGAAAGTAGAGGACCAGTTAACTCTGGATCCGTTGGAGGAGCGAAAAACCCTTCTGGCAATGGAGAAGGATCTTCTTCCACTCATTCTCACAATGCCAATGCCAGACTGGCCAATAGGGGTGGCCAGAGCGATAATGGTATCTTCTTGGTCCATTTTAGCTCTTTACCCGGAGTGCAGTTCTCTTTCTGGCGATAAGAACATTTTGAAGGAGGGAGATAAGGGTGGAAGTGAACCAGTAAAGCATAACTCCCGAGGGAAGAGACCAGAGGATGACGATGATAAAGATGGGGAAAAACTGCATCATTTTAGCCATTCCTTCCTGCTGTCCTGCTCCAGGGCGTACTCTTTGAGAGATTCTTTGCTGAAGGAACATAAGTGCCCCCAGTGCTAAAAGAAGAGGGATATTAGGCTGTCCCAGATCTTTTATCCAAAGGAAGGAAGGATTCTCGGAGAAGTTAAAGTCAAGAAGGGAGCGGTATAGAACGATGATAACGGGGAAGGGAAGTAACATGGGGAGACACCCGCCCATAGGATTAATTTTGTGCTTTTTGTAGATCTTCATCATCTCTATTTGCATAGCCTTAGGGTCTCCCTTCAACTTCTTTTGTACCGCTTGAACCTCTGGCTGGATGACATTCATCTTTTGCATGGACTCATACTGTTTAAAAGTTAGGGGTAACATGACTCCCTGAATGATGAGAGTGAGAAAAATAATGGCTAGCCCGTAGTTCCCGGTGTGCTCATAAAAGAAGATGAGGGTTCTTTGGAGTCCTACAGAGAGATGACCAAAAATCCCCAGTTTCATGGCGCCTGTTAGCTGGTAATCTTGCCCTACCATTTCTATTATCCGCAGGTTGGCTAGTCTGAGTTCTGAATAACTCTGGGGTCCGGCGTAGACAATCCATTGGCTGCGGATTCGATTGTCCCTGAATCCCCATAGAGTATCCTGAAATACTCCTCCCCGGGGTGGCCTCAAGGAGGCTAGGATAATAAGGTATTTTTTCGCCCGGATTCCCATCCATTCTATCTCTCTTCCATAATCCCGTTTAACACCCTCTTTGAACTCCTGCTGAAGGATACCGTTGGAAAAAGCTAACTCTTCCCCCCCTTCGCCCTTTCTACCCGTGGCTTTTTGCCAGAGAAGATGGTACTCACCTCCCAGGGGAAAGTTCTTTAGCTCAAGGGTGATGAATCCCTGATAACCTGAGGGAAGAATTTCAAGACTTTTAACAACCTCCAGGCCTTCTTCGCTTCGCCAGTTGAAGCTAATCCTCCTGCCTTCTTCCTTGAGTTTTGGTTCGAAAATATTTTTGTTCAGATCTATCTTTCTACCTCCCGGGAGGGACAGGTATAGATCTAAGGTGGAGGTTCCCTCTTTTATCAGCTCTCTTTTGGATTTTTTCTCATACCAGGACTTGATTCTTCCTCCTTGAGAACTTACTACTATTCTTAACTGGTTGTTCTCCAGGGTGAACTCTTCGACTCTTCTCACTGAAGGAGTTTTTTCCTCCACCGGGACCTGCGCCACCCCCGGCATCTTCCTTACCTCGGGGAATTTCTCTTCCTCCACCTGGGGAGGGATAATCTGACGATTTAGGACAAAAATATTGTAAAGTACAAGCACCGCTACTGAGAGAGCAATGGCTACAATGAGGTTTTTCTCCATCTGGATACGCTCCTTACTATCTTACGGGATCGTAGCCCCCTGAATGAAGGGAGTGACACCGAAGTATTCTTCTTATTCCTAACCAGCTACCTTTAGCCAGTCCATATTTTTCCATGGCTTGAAGAGAATATTCTGAACAACTGGGATAAAATCGACAGGAAGGAGGGAGGGATGGGGAAATACAACGCTGATAGAATATTACCATCACCCGGCCTACTTTGCCAAGAACTTTCCACCTCTTGATTTTTGCTTTTGCTGGTTGAAAAAATTTCATCTTAATGTTCCCGAGGCTTTTATCCTTCGGCTCATTTCCTTATTTATTATAACTTATTTCATCCTTTCTTGTCAAGGAAGAAAGCTCCTCCCCAAGAAGGAGCTTTATTGAAGCCACCTTAACGAATCTTCAAGTTGAGCAAGAAGAAAAGAGAAAAGAGGAATAAAAGGAGTACCTTGGTGGTATCCGATGATCACGAGGGGCTTCGCTCTGCACAGGACGAGATATTTTCAAGGAGTTCAGTGGCAGAGGTGCCAGTTTCACTTCCCCTCCTCTCACAGAAAGGGGATGAGGACTACCAATTCTCTGGAAAGATTCAATGAGGAAATTAGAGAAAGAAGGGTAGTTTTGAATAATTCCCTTATCTTGCAGGAAACTTACAGAAAATTCTGAACTTGACTTTCAAAGACGATACCCTATAATACATATTGAGTCGTTCTTCCTCAATAAGGATGAGTCACGAGTGTGGAGAGATCAAGGACTGTGTCACTAAGCTACCATCACTCTGTAAACGAACATTCCCCCAGGCACGAAAAGGAGGCGGATGATTAGGTGCTGAGGGGAAGAAAGGGGAAGAGAAAGGGACGTTTTGCTGGCTCTTTCAACGTTACTGGCTCCAGGCCCACTCTTGACCGCTGGAAGCACAAAGAGGCTGATAAGCTGAACTTCAAGGATCTTATAGAGAAGCTAAAACCTTCAAAGGTACTCTCTCTCGATGAGCTTGATCCTGAAAGACCTACCCGTAAGCACCTTATAACCTTGAGATGAGGATAAAGGGATGCATCCTCTGGGGTGGTGCTCTTTTAAGTCAAAGTAAAGAAGAAATGGAAAGGCATCTTAGTACCCTTAAGAACTTAGGAATAGATGAAGTTGCCTGCTTCATCGTGGATATGTGGAAATCTTTTCCGCAAGCTATACTTTGAAGGCTGGCACAAGAAAAATCATCATTTTAAAAAGATCATTAAGGGTCTTCAGGATCACCTCAAAAAATGAAATATTTGGGGTAAATATAATCTAAAACAAATATCTTATGATAATTTAGCTTTAGTGAGGGGAAAGGTGAAACTGGGTAGTTTTGAGGTCGGCGGGAGAAAACGCGTGGGCGCCTTTGAAAATGAATGGGTTATAGACCTGAACGCAGCTTATCGTTCGCTATTAATTGAGAAGGGAATGTCCGATCCGGAGGCCAGGACCGATTCTGAGCTTCCAATCGATATGATCTCCTTCACCGAGAAAAATGAGATCTCCGTTCCCGCCGCGAAAGAGGCCCTCGATTATGTAAGGAAGAAGGATTATCGGGTATTAGGTTGTGTGCATTCCCTATCCCAAATCACCTTCAGGGCTTCTCACAGACCACCCAAAATTGTATGCACGGGAACCAACTATGAGGACTATCGGAGGCTCATTGGGATCCGGTTTTCACCCGTGCCCCTTGTTTTTTTAAAATCTCCTTCTGCTGTCATCGGTCATGAGGAGACCATTTACCTCCCCACCGGATATGGAATCTTTTATCACGAATGGGAGTTCTCCTGTGTCATCTCTAAGAGATGTAAAAATGTCCCAAAGGAAAAGGTAAATGAAGTAATCTTCGGATATACAATCCTCAACGACATTACAGCTCGATCGCTGGAGGCCACCAATCGGGAATTCCAACCCTGGGGAAAAAATATCGATACTTTTGCTCCAATGGGGCCATGGATCGTTACACCCGATGAAATGCCAAAAGATATCTATGACCTAAAAATGGTGAGGAGACTCAACGGGAAAATGGAATTTGAATCGAACACCTCCAACATGAGATTTGGGTTTGGAGAGATCATCGAATTTGTAACGAACTTCTGGACTTTAGAGCCTGGAGATGTGGTTACCACAGCGACACCTCCTGCCGGCCCATTTAAAGCGGGGGATGTGATCGAGGCAGAAATTGAGGGGATCGGGGTTTTAAGAAACCCTGTGCAGGGCATGGAGATGGACTCCAAATATGCCCGACAGATCAATTTGGAGGAGATTGTTTAAGGAAGGAGGTGATTGAAAAAACAAAAATAATAGATCCATCTCATCTAATTTTTCCATGAAAGAAGGAGGAGATACGATGTTGAAAAAGATTGGATTGATGTTTACAGTGGCAGCCGTCATGATCGGATTCACGGTGACTAATGGTATAGCGGCAAAGTTTCCCACCAAAGATATCACTCTGATTTGTCCCTGGTCAGCCGGAGGAGGGACCGATACCATCGCAAGAGCCCTGGTCAAGAACGCCAAGAAGTATTTTGGCGTGAACGTGAATGTGGTCAACAAGACCGGAGGAATGGGAGCCGTGGGAATGGGCTCCGTTGCCACAGCCAGGCCGGACGGCTATATCGTTGGCATGATTACCTTTCAGTTGAGCACATTTCGCTTGATGGGATTGGCAGACCTTTCCTACCGGGATTACTCCCTCATTCAGCTGGTCAACCGAAGTCCTGCATCGATGTCAGTGGATGCTGAGTCCAGATGGCAAACACTGAAGCAGGTGATGGACTACGCCAAGGAAAACCCGGGCATCGTCACCGTTGGCCACAGCGGCGCCGGCGGAGGATGGCACCTGGCCATAGCCTCCATCGCCACTGTGAACAAGGTCAAGTTCAATTACGTGCCGTTCGATGGGGCGGCCCCCACCAGGACGGCCCTTATCGGGGGTCACATCGACCTTGCCACGACAGGAATTGACGAAGTGCTTGAGCTTTACAAGGCTGGAATGCTCCGCATCCTCGCTGTGAACGCCTTTGAGCGACACCCTCTTTTCCCAGAGGTTCCAACTATCGCTGAGGCAGGATTTCCCAATCCAAGCCCCATCTTTGACTGGCGAGGGTTAGGTGCTCCCGAAGGTGTCCCAGAGGATCGGATGGAAGTCTTGATCAAGGGGTTTAAACAGTGCTTTGAAGACCCTGAATTCGTGAAGCTGGCTGACCAACTGGGCCTGCCTCTGGTTTATAAGGATCCCGAAGGATTTGAAGAGTTTCTAGCAGGAATGGAAGAGACCCTGGAACCTGCCCTGGAATCTGTTGGCCTTCTCAAACCGATAGAATGATGAAAAAGGTGTCGAAAGCGGCTCACTCAGCTGCTTTCGACACCACCAAGAAGGAGAAGAGGGGTTGTTGAAAAGGGCCGATATGAAAAGGGCCGATATCGGAGCAGGAATTGGTTTGATCATCCTGGGTACGTGGATCTTTTGGTACTCTGACGCGTACCGCAAGGTGGTCGTCTATATTTACGGGCCTAATTTCTTTCCTCAAATCCTATCCACTCTGATGGTCCTCTGTGGCGTGACCCTGGTCGTCAGAGCGATGAGAGGCAAAGCTTTGGCTAAAAGAGACCGAATAGACAGGCAAGGCTTCGTTCGGACGGTGATCGCCATCGGGATCTGTATCGGATATCTCTATTTGATGCAGGTTATCGGTTTTGCGATGGGAACGAGTGTGTTTCTTTTCGTTCTCATGACGTTCCTCGGGCAACAAGGCTTAATGAAGAGGGTCATCAGCTCTATAGTCACTTCACTGGCCGTCTGGGCGATGTTTCGGTATTTTCTGGTAATCCCCTTGCCCACGGGGATGTTCGATTTCACTTTCTAAGAGCTCGCTGAAGCAAAGGAATTTGCCATGGATTTTGGTTTTCTATATCATGCTTTTGGCACGGTGATGCTGAATCCCATGAACTTCTTTTTCGTCTTCATCGGGCTCACCGCAGGAATCATGGTGGGGGCTCTGCCCGGTCTGACAGCAACCATGGGGTGTGCCCTCCTAATCCCATTCACCTTTGGATTGCCACCCGTCCAAGGGCTGCTCATGCTCCTGGGAATTTTCTGTGGCGGAATCTACGGGGGATCGATATCCGCCATCCTCATCCGGATACCCGGGACACCCTCTGCAGCCGCCACCCTTTTGGATGGGTACCCTCTGTGCCAGAAGGGGATGGGAGGAAAGGCCATAGGGATGTCAACAGTGGCCTCTTTTATGGGAGGGACAACCGGCGCCCTTGTCATGACCTTTCTTTCCCCCCAAATCGCCAGAGTCGGCCTGAGATTTGGTCCGCCTGAATTCTTCGCCCTTGCCATTTTTGGACTGGGGATGATCATCACCATTTCCGGTCGTTCACTCTTGAAGGGGATCATCTCCTGCCTCTTTGGTCTATTAATCACCACTATCGGATTTGATCCATTGTCTGGAGTCCCTCGCTTCACCTTCGGATCCCGGGACTTGCTGGGTGGCGTTACCTTTATCCCTGCTTTGATTGGCCTTTTCGGATACGCCCAGGTATTTCGCAACATTGAAAAGATGCAGATTGTGCCCGCGGTGAAGGCCAAGGTGGAGAATATCTTGCCCACATTAAAGGAGATTCGGTCGGTTCTCAAAACTATCTTTAAGTCGGCACTGATGGGCACGTTCATCGGGAGCATTCCTGGAACCGGCTGCGACATTGCTGCATTCGTTGCTTACGGCGAAGCCAAGAGGACATCGAAACATCCCGAGAAGTTCGGAACGGGGATTCTGGAAGGAGTCGCTGCCCCTGAGGCAGCAAACAATGGCGCAACGGGTGGCGCCATGATCCCCATGCTGACCCTGGGAGTGCCCGGTGATGCGGTCACGGCAGTACTTCTTGGAGCCCTAACCCTCCATGGTCTGCAACCCGGCCCTCTTCTGTTCCGGGACCACCTGGATGTGATCTATCCCATCTTTGCCGGAATGATCATGGCCCAATTCATCCTGTTGATTGTGGGCCTTTCAGGTGCCAAATTCTTTGCAAAGACGATCAATATTGATCGAAAGATCCTCACACCCATCATCTTCTTTCTCTGTGTCGTCGGCTCCTACGCCATGCGTTTCAGCTTTTTCGATGTTGGAGTATCTATGATCATTGGGATCATTGCGTATTTTATGGAGTACTACGAGTACCCGGCGTCACCGATTCTGCTGGCTTTGATCCTGGGGCCCATGGCTGAAGGAAACCTTCGCCGCTCCTTGATCATCTCCCGTGGTGACCCATTGACATTTTTCAAAAGACCGATTAGTGCAACCTTCATCGTTATGGCGATAATTATTATGATTACGTCTTACTATAGGATCAAAAAAGCGATGGAGAAGGAGGCCTAGATGGCTTCCATCGCTGAAAAAGAAGAAAGCGATTGAAAACGGGGGTTGTCAATGCATAATTTTGAATGGAATTTACCCACCAGGATTGTCTATGGCCCAGGGCAGTTGGCAAGATTAGGCGAGTTAACAAAAACCTATGGGAAAAGAGCTTTTCTCACTACCTACCCCAAGAAGGAGAAGAGGGCCTGGATTTTAGACAAGGCAATATCCTCTCTTGAGAAAGAAGGGATAGAGGTGGTGCTCTACGATCTCATTGAACCCAATCCCAGGGTTACCACGGTGGATGAAGGGGTGGCAAGGTTCCTCGAATCCAGGGCAGAAGTGCTGGTGGCGTTGGGTGGGGGAAGTGTGATCGATGCGACAAAGTATATCTCCAGCACAGCCTATAATGGTGGTTCTTCATGGGATTATGTGGTTCTGGCCTACCGGAAACCGAGACAGTTCACCGGATCCTATCCCATTGTTGCTGTTCCGACGGTCTCTGCAGCTGGATCAGAGGCAAATGCAGGAGGTGTCCTCACAAATTGGGAGACCAGAGAGAAAAGTTTCAGCCGATCAGCCTATCGTATCCCAAAGGTGGCCATTATCGATCCTGAAGTAATTGCCTCAGTGCCGAGGCAGGTCACCGCGGATGGGGGTGTGGACATCTTTTCCCATTTACTAGAGCATTACCTCACGAGTCCCCAGGAATCCGAGATAGCGGATCGAATCAGCGAAGGCTTAATCTTCACATTGATGGAACACCTGGAGCGTGCCTTGGAAAACGGAAATGACCTGGAGGCCCGTGGACAGATCGCCCTCTGTGCCCTCCTAGGATGGTCAGGGCTTCAGGCATTGGGCAGAATGGGGTCGATTCCCATCCATTACATCGAACACCAGATCAGCGGCCACTATGACATCAGTCATGGTCGGGGAATGGCAATCCTTCTACCCGCCTATCTGGAGTATTTTGCGGGAGTTAGAACTGAACGATGGGCGAAACTGGCCAGAAGAGTCTTCGGGATTGTGGAGGGAGATGATGTAAAGGCTGCAAAAGAGTTGACTAGGGCGGTGGTGACCTGGTTGAAGAAGATCGGGATGCATATCAGGTTCTCCGACGTGAACATAGGATCGGAAAAGTTTGAACGAATGGCCGATGATATCATCCGGATGTACGGCCAAGAAGACGGGAGGGTTCCTGGTCCAAGGCCAATGGAGAGATCGGATATCCTTGAGATATTCCGACGATCGCTTTGAAGGAAGAAGAGATGGTCCTTGAAAAATTTAGACTCAAGAGGAGAAGCGGAATCGTCACAGGAGGTGGCTCGGGTATTGGGAAGGCGATCGCTCAGGGTCTTGTAGAAGCGGGCGCCGAGATTGTAATTGCCGGTCGAAATAGAGAAAAATTGGAAGGAACAGCAAGAGAGATCCGACAATTCGGAGGGCCTGTGATTCCTGTCCAGGCAGATACGGCAAAGACGGAAGACATCGAAAATCTGGTAGACCGTACGGTGAAAGAATTCGGGAAGATCGATTTTCTTTTTAATAATGCAGGAATTATCCGCCGCAGTCCCTCGGAAGACTTCCTGGAAAAAGATTGGGATGAGGTGATCAATATCAACCTGAAGGGTCCCTTTTTTCTTGCCCAGGCGGTTGCAAGAGTGATGATCTCTCAAAAGAGGAAAGGAAAGATTATCAATACCTGCTCTCTCCTCGCGGTTCAGGGAGGAAAGCGGGTGCCCGCTTACGCGGCCAGCAAAGGCGGTCTGGCGCAGGTGACCAAATCTATGGCAAACGATTGGGCAAAGTATAACATTCTGGTGAATGGTATTGGACCGGGTTGGGTGAAAACGGAACTCACTGAACCGCTCCACCAGGATAAGCAGCGGAACATCGAGATCACCAGCCGTATACCCCTGGGCAGATGGGCTGATCCCGAGGATTTGGCCGGGGCTGCTGTTTTTTTGGCCTCAGATGCGTCCGATTATATCACCGGACAAATAATATTTATTGACGGAGGCTGGCTGAGCATGTAGTATGTTTTTGGTATCATCGAAAAAGAAAGGAGGTAGGGCATGGCTCATGCATGGTTATTTCGCGGAACCCACCGGGTCAAGGGAAGGAGACGAATAATTCATCGATATAACACGAAACTTGAGTTTCTCTCTTACGGTCGCATTATCATAGGAAAAGATGGAGGTAGTGTGGATGTGGAATCTCAGGATGAGGAGATCGGTCTTGTATGCTTAGGAGGTAATGGAACTATCCAGGTGGAGCCGCAGACTTATTCGGCCAGCAAATACGATGCCCTTTACCTGCCCAGGGAGAGCCGCTGCACCATTTCCTCCCCAGGGGCATTTGATCTTGCCGAGTTTGCAGCGCCTGCAAGCAAGAAATACCCTGTTCAATTTGTTAGATTCGAGGAGGTGCTAAAAGACGCGAAATTGGTGAACAAGGCTGGGTTTGAGCCCTACGAGCGAACCATTCACACACTCATCGGTGAGAGTAATGTGCAGGCCTCCCGACTACTGGCAGGGGTGACCTTTAGTAAAGACGGCAACTGGACCAGTTGGCCACCCCACGATCACTCAGAGGCGAAGGAGGAGGTCTACCTCTACACCGACATGCCCAGCCCGAACTTTGGTATTCATCTCAATTATACAGAGTCTAGAGAGATGGAAATGGTGGTGCCAGTTTGGGACGGAGATGCCGTCGCCATCAAGAAAGGCTACCATTACAATGTGGCCAGCCCCGGGACGACCCTTCGCTTTTTGTGGATGATGGCGGCGATCAGGGAGGAAAAGGACCGGATTTTTACCCAGGTCACGGTACAACCGGAGTTTGACGGCCGATTTAAACTGTTTTAACCTTCTTGAAACTCTTTTCACCGGAGGACAATATGTCAGAAAAAAAATCGAAATACCTCTATCACATGGAGGATTTACCCCTTGTTCCATTAACAGAGAAGTCGAAGAGTCGTTTACTTGCCGGTAAAAATATTCTTGTGAGTTTCATCGAGAACCCGCCAGGTTGCGTGTTCCCCCTGCATAGTCACCCCTCGGAACAGATCCTCATCATTCTGGAGGGCGGGGAGGAGCACATTTGCGGGGACGAGAAGTTCTTTATGAAGGCCGGTGATGTCTGCATTCATCCGCCAAATGTGGAGCACGGAGGGACAACCAAGACCGGATTCAAGGGAATCGATATATTCTCCCCCCCCAGGGAGGACCATCTTGAGAAATTGAAACAAGCTCTAAGAGAAAGAGGTGAGGACTAGCACAGGCAAAGGAGACAAAATGGAAAACTGGGGATTCTACATGCCCACCAAAATTCGTTTTGGATGGGGGCAATTCCAAGAAATCCGTCAGACCGTAGATGATCTCGATGGAAAGAGGATTTTTCTCGTCACAGGTCAAAAATTTGCTAAGAAATCAGGGTTGTTGGACAAACTTTCGGATCAACTGAAAGGATTAACTCTTGAGATATTTGCAGAGGTTGAGGAAAACCCATCAATCGAGACCGTAGATAGGGGGGCGGCCAGATGCAGGGAGAGTGAATGCGACCTGGTGATAGGCCTGGGTGGTGGGAGCGCCATGGATGCCGGAAAAGCTATGGCCATGCTTCAAAGAAATCCGGGCTCCATCCGGGAGTATCTGGATCAGAAGAGGGTCTGTCAGACCAAAGGACTACCTGTCATCGCTGTCCCCACCACCTCGGGCACAGGAAGTGAAGTCACCCGCTTTAGTGTGATCACACATAAAGCTAAAAAAGCCAAGCCGGCAATCGCAGCGCCTCAGATTTTTCCCGACGTTGCTCTCGTCGATCCTGAACTGACAATGAGCATGCCATTAAAGGTGGCCGCATCAACTGGCCTTGATGCCCTGTGTCAGGCAGTGGAAGGATTCTGGTCCACCCAGGGAAATCCTGTGACACGTTCCCTTTCCTTTCAGGCCATCAAGATTGCCATGGAGAATCTCGAGTCCGCATGTCTGAAGAAGGATAAAGAATCCGTAATTAACATGGCTCTTGCCAGCCATCTGACAGGAATCGAGATGTCCAACATTGGCAATACCTCCATCCATCCTCTCTCCTATCCTATCACCCTGGATTACGGTGTTCCTCATGGATTCGCATGCGCCATTTTCCTTCCAGCTGTCATTCGTTTCAATGCTCAGGCCATTGAGGACCGATTCAGGGATCTGCTGCCTCTCTTAGAGCTACCCAATGTGGAGGCCTTTGCTGAGCGCGTGGATTTTTTATTGGAGAAGCTCAAGGCCCCGAGAAGGCTGAGTGAAGTCGGGGTGAGGGCGGAAGACATCCCTAACATTGCAAAGCGGGGGGTGGGAAGATCCACTGCATGGAACCCAAGGCCAATGAGCGAGAAGGATATTGTTGAAATTTGCAAAACCATCTTGTGATCTCCAAGATCTCTCTTCAAGCCCTACTGTGCCGACATTGCAGCCCCGAGCCAATAAACTATGTTTCTTTAAGTTTTTTTGCTCTATTGGCTGTATTCCTCAAACACGATGATAGGCATCTTATGAGACCAAATCCCGTCCAATAGTTACTCTACAACTCAAGGAGTTTATGGATGCCATATGGCAGGAGCGAACTCCGATTAGGTCTGAAGATGAGGTTCTTATTGCTATGACGGTCCTGGATGGGGCCAGGCGATCTGATCGAAAAAAAGGGTTTTATGGATAGAAGAAAGCGAAGGTTTGATTATGATGGAAAGAGGCGAAGTATTTATGACTGGCCACAAAGTTAAAGTTGTAGTAACCGGTTGCAACTATCCTTCCCTTGATGTGGAAAGAAAAGTATTAGAAGAAATCGATCCTGAGTTTGTAGAAGCTCACTGTGTCACGGAGGAAGAGGTCATAGCGACTGCTGAAGATGCCGATGGTATACTTAATCAATACGCCCCTATAACAGGCAGGGTTATCGAATCTCTAAAAAGATGTAGGGTTATTACAAGCTACGGCGTAGGAGTGGACAATATTGATGTAGAGGCGGCCACTGAGCATGGAATTATTGTGGTCAATGTTCCGGATTACTGTGTTGATGAAGTATCCACTCATGCTATGGCTTTGATCCTGGCTTGTCTGCGAAAGGTGCCTTACCTTTCTACTACAGTAAAAAGGGGGAAGTGGGATTTTATGGTGGGAAAGCCCTTATTCCGATCCCAAGGTAGAGTTCTTGGTCTATTCGGTCTGGGAAGAATTGGTAGGGCTGTAGCTGGTAAGGCCACAGGTTTTAATTTCAGAATTATAGCCTATGACCCGTATATTTCTGAGGCAAATGAAAAAGTTGAATTAGTCAGCTTCTCTGAGCTATTATCAAACTCGGACTTTATATGCATTCACGCTCCGCTCACCGAGGAAACGAAGCATTCTTTTGG
>JAUVZN010000062.1 GCA_030602545.1 Candidatus Aerophobota bacterium | reverse complement strand
CTGGACTAATAAAACCACTGAACCAGACAACAATCTCATCAATTTCCTATCCAGTATACTGAACTCAATAGTCGATAATATTATCTTCCATGGTGCTTTTGTCGGCACATTGTGGTTTTCTGAAACTGATACAAAGGGTCTTTCTCTTTTCATTAACTCTTTGCACCTTTTCCGATATTTTAACCACAAGATAGGCCTCCCTTTGTGAGGCAAAGAGTTCGTAGATTTGCTCATAGTCTTAGGTAGGTCAGATAAGGCGTTTTTGGAAAGAATAACCGATTATATGCCCTCAAAATTTCCGGTGGGAGTTGATGTCTTCCCCTATACCAGGCAAGAACTCAAAAATATGATTAAAGAGGGAAATTTCTTCATAAAAGCAGCACTGGAGCAAGGAAGGTCTCTTTAATTCTCGGCTGCGTATCCCACTTTTTTGAGGCTTTGCCCGGTATTCGTACAAAAGCTACCATCAAAGATCGATTTTTGTCAAGGATTTGCCGAGTTTAGCAACAAGCCCTATATGTAACCACAAATCCACCTGTAAATTTATTCCTTATAAGCCTCAATAGCTGTTTCTTCAATTCTTTCCAGGACAGAATCCAGATCTTCACCACCTACATAGTCCAGTATCCCACTCCAGAAAGAGCCCGACCCTACAGCAGCAGGCATCAGATCAGAACCATCAAAGCGAAATGTCTGGGCACTGGCTAATATACTGGCAGCCTTACGAGTGAGATCATCAGGATACGTATTGGGGTTCACTCCCCTGTTAGCTGACAGTTTTCCCAGCTGGGCAACCCAGATCTCCTGAGCACCAGCAGTTGCTAGATAGCGCATAAGAGCTCGTGCTTCTGGAGTATCCTTGAACACGGCAAACATATCGGCAGCTCCCAGAGCCGGAATGCCATACTCTAGATCAATGGATGGGAAGGGGAAGAAGCTAAAGTCCTCACCTGGATTAAGGTCGGGATCGTATTTAAGAATGAAACTCTTGATAAAGGTAGCCTGTTTATGCATATATGCACGAGGTTGAGCGGCAAATAGCACATTGGGAGCCTCCCCAAAGTTGGTAGTAAGTGCAGTTGCCGGCCCCCCATTCACATATTTCTCATTTCGGGCAATCCCGCCAAAAAGCTCCCAGGCACGCTTCACCATTGGATCTGTCCAGGATATTTCGTGATTGACCCACTTATCATAGACCTGTGGTCCCGCGGTTCGCAGCATAATATCTTCAATCCAGTCAGTCCCGGGCCAGCCACTGGCAGCACCAGACTCAAGACCAATAGACCAAGGACTCCTGCCCTGAGCAGCAATTTTATCAGAAAGATCCATGAGTTCATCCCAGGTTTGCGGTATCTGGTATCCTGCATTCGCAAATGCCTTGGGGTTGTACCAGACCAGGCTCTTGAGATCCGCTGAGATGAAAATGGAATACAACGTTCCCCGCTAACTTCCCAGATCAATCCAGGTTTTGGCATATTCGTCTTGTAGTTCACTCATATCCATAAATTCGCTAAGATCAACCAGGGCTTTTGTTCTAGCAAATTCATGCATCTGACCGGGATTAGGCAAAGCAGATACATCCGGAGGATTACCGATTGCCACTAGTCTGGTAAGTACTGCCGGAAGATTACGTGTACCGGTAAATTCCACTCTAATTCCGGTTGCTGCTTCAAAAGGTTCCAGCATCTTCATAAAGGCATCTCTTTCCGCACCTGCCTGACCATTATGCTAAGCCTCGAGCTTAAAGCCAGGATAATCCAGAATAAAAGAGCATTAGCCGGGATTTATCGGTTAAAATCCCCATCTCCTGTCCCTATTGCAGATAATCATTATGGACGGCATTCATAAAAATTCTAAATCCAGGAGGTCGATATTTGGGGTAAGCGTAAATGAAAGTTCCCAGACCGGTTCCCAGAATTGGACGATCCTTCATCATTTGCAAGGTATTCTCGTAGACGATCAGTCTTCCCCCTGTACTTTCGGCGCTAAAGGTAACTTTTCCCTCTTGAAATTTAAACATAGTGCCGGCCCGCTGCTTGACCTTATCGGGCATAAGTAGGGAAGCACTGATTATGATGAGAGCTAGTACTGCCAGGGTCCCCCATTTCTTGAGCCTGGACCAATCTCTGAAAATCTTGAACCTAAAAGAGATAATTATCCCTAAAGCTATCATAGATCCCAAAAAACCAATCCAGGCCCCCCGGGAATAGGTAAATACCAGGGCGGTTATCATAATAAAGGTGGCAGCTATGAGCAGGACTGAGATAAAAGCTGCTGGTAAAATTTTACTTCTTCTGGTCCTTCCCGGTAGGTATCGGTTAGCCAGCACTAGCCCTATTCCCAGGGGAATGGCAAGCTCAAAATATCCACCAATATGATTGTGATTTACATAGGTGGAGGTGAGCATTCCCAGATAATATTTTTTGTCGAGGGTATATATTTTCTCTATGCCGCCGAAGTAGTTATACAATCCATATAGGGCGAGTGAGGTTCCTACGATTACTACTAAAGTTGCGATCCTCTTTACTTGATGGCTATCTTTGATATTATTTACCACCAGGTAGTACAGTAAAACATAATTGATGATTTTTAAAAGCTCGATTTTGCTGGCATAGGGATAAATGGAGGTTAAGGTGGTAACTATAGCAATCCCAAGAAATAAAAGGATGGGAATGTCAAGGGGAGTCTTCATCAATAATTGTTCAAAATTTGGTGGTAGGGGATGATATTCTTAGCTTCTACTCTTGGTTTAGACGCCTTCTGAGTCATATTCCTGAAAGAGGTTAGATTAGAGGGGTTAGATCCATCTCCCTATTCTGTTCTTGAAAGTAAAGGTTAAGTTTTAGGAACCGATTGAGACTCTGTTTACTTTTGAAACCCCGCATTTGTTTATACCTTATCTTGCCACAGAGACCTATGAGCCTTTCCGTGGTATTATTGGTCCCATTTCCCCCTACCTTTTTAAACAGGTCTAATTCATCAGCTCTTTGCCATAGTCTTAAAGTGAGCATGCGCATCCTGTAGAATATATCAGCTTTTTCTCCCTTTTTAGGAGACTGGGCAAAACTATATCGAAGATGGAGTATCTTGAGTTTCTCCTCCAGTCCTTCCGGTAGCCTCTTAACTAAATCTTTTAAGGATTCTACATCTTTGATTAAATTATCGAGAATCTCTTTTTCTTTTCTATCGGCTCTCTCTTTCATTTTCTTTGCTTTGTGGGTGAATTCTCTTGTTCTTAGGGCAACTGTCTTTCTTAGGTGAGCTAAACAAATCTGGCGTCTTATCCCCGGTAAAGCATCCCTTAAATTCTCCATCTCTTCCGCATCATCAGTAACTATAACTTCAGCTCCCAGATCTTCTAGGAGCTTTTGAAATCTTCTCTTCAGCGTCTTGGCCTCCCTGCTCTCTATCACTTCTACCTCTATAGGTTTTCCCTTAATTAAGTCGGTTAGGAAGGCTACTGTTAGCTTCTCTCCCTTCACCTCAACCTTTTCCAGACGGTGATCTTTTATTCTTTTGGATACAGTTTGATGAACGATACCTTCTCTTCCTCCACAGTGAGGACAGCTAGCTTTACCTTGGGGCTTATCTTTCACCCGAGGAAACCTGAATTTAATCCTCATCTACCTTCCATCTTTTCTATGTCTTCCTCGGAAAGAATGATATCCCACTTAAGTACCGAAGATGAGGGACTAAGAAACTTGAGGAGGATAGGGACATATTTTTTCCTGGTGATGATGGCTGCTCTTACCGGAGAGATATGAGGAATCTTTGAGAGAAGCCCTTCTCTTTGGTAATGGAAATGGCCATAAAAAGACTTATCCAGGTAGCCGGACAGTTCCCGATGAAAGCGTGCCCTCTCCTTAGGAGTCAACTTTTCCCTAATTTTGTAAAACACTACACTACCTATTTCCTTTGTCATAGATTCCTCCATACTATATTTACATATAGTATATAAAATAAAAAATAAAAGTCAACCGCCGGTCTATCTGTACAATTCTACCTTTGATTCAGATAGAATTGAGAGCCGACCCACCAAATTTTGAACAGTTACCTTCATCAATTAAAACTTTCCCAGACTGTTCATTTTAATAAGCCAGGCAGCTAGCATGGCTAAAGAGTCCGGTAAAGAACCTACCTTTTCTTTAGGCGAAATTGTGGTCACTTAAAATATACCTCCCTTTGGTGAAGGGTTCAGATCTATGTTGTATCCAGCAATTTCTGTGCCACAATTCTCATAGTAATAAAAAAACCACCCAGGAAGACCACTTCTGGGTGGTTAAGGATGATTAGCCGCGATGGCTAACTGCAGCTATTTCGATGTAGAGAAACCTACTCTATGTTCAATATCCGACAATCTAGTTTTACAGAAGCCTCATTTCCTCCAACTCTTGATTTTTCCCCGGGTTCAAGCATCCAATATTCAGCACCTCCTGACCTATTTTGAACAATATCTTTGGATTTTATGTTTATTTATTTTACTGTAAAGAGTGGTGCGTGAGATTTGGAGAATCTGGGCTGCTTTTTTGAGATTCCAGTCCGTTTCTCCCAGGACGCTCTTGATGAGGTAGCTTTCCACCTCCCATAAGGATTTTGAGGGAAGAGAGATTCCCTTGTCCTTGGCCAGACCATGGGTGGAAAGAGCTAGATCTTCGGCTTGAACAAATGAGTTCTTGGTCAAAACAACCGCCCTTTCAATAGCGTTTTCTAGTTCCCTTACGTTTCCCGGCCAATCATAGGAAACGAGATAGTCAAGAGCCTCCTGAGATATATCCTCTATTTGCCTCCTGGATGTGCGGTACTTTTTAAGGAAATGCCTGGCTAAGAGGGGAATATCTTCTTTTCTCTCCCTTAAGGGAGGTACATCAAAGCAAACCACATTGAGACGGTAGAAAAGGTCCTCTCGGAATCTTTTTTCCTTTATGGCCTCCGATAGGTTCTGATTGGTGGCAGCTATTATTCTCACATCAACCCTGATGGTTTCCTCTCCCCCTACCCTCTCAAATTCTCCCTCCTGAAGCACTCTTAACAGCTTCACCTGGATGGCTGGAGAGATATCTCCAATCTCATCCAGAAATAAGGTTCCCCCGTCGGCCACTTCAAATCTTCCCCTTTTTTGATGATAGGCGTCAGTAAAAGCGCCCCTTTCATGACCAAAGAGCTCACTTTCCAGGACTCCTTCGGCCAGGGCAGCACAATTAAGTTTAACAAAAAGTTTTGCCTTCCTTAAGGATTGATGGTGAATGGCCCGGGCAATGAGTTCTTTTCCCGTGCCGGTTTCTCCGGTAATGAGAACAGTGGCGTTGCTCCTGGCCACCTGATTAGTAGTGAGGTCCTTTAGTTTTCGCATCTCCGGATTCTCGGTTATTATCTCGCCTCTTCTTTCCAGCTCCTGCCTCATATACCTGTGTTCTTCCCTCAAGATCTCTTCTTCTACCACCTTCTGGATAATCAATAAAATCTCATCCGGCACAAATGGTTTCACCAGATAATCATAGGCTCCTCTCTTTATAGCATCTACTGCGCTTTTGACGGTTCCGTAGCCGGTCAGGATAACTACCGCAGCTTGGGGGTATCTCTCTCTTACCACTTTAAGAAGCTCCATACCTCCCATCCTGGGCATCTTAAGATCAGCGATGACAAGGTCGAAGAATCGCCCTTTTAGCTTATCCAGAGCTTCAAGTCCATTTCTTGCTGTACCTACCATAAATCCCTTGCTCCTCAAAACATCTCCTAAAGACTGGAGCAGGTTGACTTCATCGTCAACTATAAGAATCTTCATAGGGTGAAACATCTCACTTTTCCCCCTACCCTTTTTCCTGGAAAACGGGCAGTTCTATGATGAAAGAGGTACCTTTTCCCTCTTTACTTTCTACCTGGATAGTTCCGTGATAGCTTTCAATGACGGAATGCACAAGAGATAGGCCGAGACCTGTTCCTTCACCAGGGGCTTTGGTAGTAAAGAAGGGATTAAAGATTTCGCTGAGGTCCTCTTTCCTGATACCTACTCCGGTATCCTGAATCTTTATCCCGATTTTATCCTTACCGGCCACAGAAGTCTTAACCTTGAGCTTTCCACCTTTGGGCATGGACTGGGTGGCATTGAGAATGAGATTCAAAAAGACCTGCTTCATTTCATCCATATTGGCCAAAATCTTTGGTATGTTAGACATCTCCTTAATCACACCAATATCCCGAACCAGAAGATCTTTTTCCAGCAAAGATAGGCTCATCTTCAAAAGCCTGTTTACGTCTACCAGCTCGATTTCCTTCTCCGATTTTCGGGAAAATTCCAAAAGGTTGTTAATTATGACCTGGCAACGGACTATCTCCGCATCCATAATATCAAAATGTCTTTTTACACTCTTATCTTGAGGAGAGAGAATATCCTTAAGATAATAAAGGGAAGTAGCAATGACCCCCAGGGGATTTCTCATCTCATGGGCTACCCCGGCAGCTAATTGTCCTATTCCGGCCAGTTTCTCCGATTGGAAAAGGTAAGCTTGGGAGCGCTTGAGCTCCTCGGTTTTTTCCTTAACTTTCTCTTCCAGCTCTCTTCCCCAGTTTTGAAGCTTTGTTTGAGCCTCTCTAAGAGTGGCGATTAACTCTGATTTCTCGATGGCGGTGGCCGCCTGATTGGCCAGGATAGAGAGAATTTGTACCTCCTCTCTCCTAAAGGTATTGGAAGAAGTACTGCATATTATTAGTGACCCAAGAACTTTTTCCTGTCCAATGAGGGGGAGGCCAAGCACTGTTCTAGCTCCCTTTTCTACATGCTTGGGCCGAAGCACTGGAGAGTCAGTGGCTTTAACCTTGATTGAAATAGGTTTTTTCTCCTTGATTATTCTCCAGGTGATGTCATCAGGTTTGGCCTCTTTAACCGGGTAGGAGAACTCTCGACTGGATGCTGCCATGGCAGCCTGATGAATCTTTTGTTTCTCCTCATCCACGATCATAATAACGCTCCTCTGGCTGCCGGTA
>JAUVZN010000019.1 GCA_030602545.1 Candidatus Aerophobota bacterium | reverse complement strand
AATAGTGAAGATAGTTAGTGCTGAAGAGATGCGAAGCATAGATGCTGAAGCCATCAAAAAATTGAAAATTCCCAGCATAGTGCTCATGGAGAACGCTGGGCTGGGGGTTGTACAGGTAATAGAGAAAGAATATTTTCCTCCGATGGGCAAATTCATCTCTGTTTTTTGCGGTCCGGGCAACAATGGAGGAGACGGAATGGTGGTGGCCAGGCACCTATTTAACCGGGATGCCAGGGTAAGAGTTTTCCTTTTGACGGAAAAAACCAAAATTAGGGGGGATGCAGCCACCAATCTGGAAATTATCCTCAATATGGGCATTTCGGTAAAGGAACTCCTATCGGCCGAGCATGTTAGAGATTTGAGGAAAGAGCTGATCTCCGAGGATTTGATAGTGGATGCTATCCTCGGAACTGGTTCAAAAGGAGCTCCCCGAGGATTGATAAGGGAGACTATCTCATTAATAAATGGGCTCAAGACGCCTACCATTTCTGTGGACCTTCCCACTGGAATAGATGCAGATACCGGCCAGGTAGAAGGTAAAGCTGTTCAGGCAGGCTGCACAGTAACTTTTGCTCATCCTAAGCGAGGATTTTACCTTTACCCCGGGATGGATTATACGGGAAAAATAGTAGTAGTAGACATAGGTATCCCCAAAAATTTAGGGGTAGAAAAAATAAAGTGTCATCTTATCACTTCCCGGGATTTTCCCAGGGAGCTACTTGACCGAAAGCCCTCCTCCCACAAGGGGAGCTTTGGCCATCTTCTGGTCCTGGCTGGTTCAGAAGGCATGACTGGCGCTGCCTCACTAGCCGCTCTGGCCTCTCTTCGAGTGGGAGCAGGATTGGTCACTCTGGGAATCCCGAAAAGCTTAAATGAGATCCTGGAGATCAAGCTAACCGAAGTAATGACTCTACCTCTTGATGAAACTCCCGGGAAGACCCTATCCTTAAAAGCTTTGGGGAGGATAAAGGAGTTTGCCCAAAAGTGCAGAGCTCTGGCCATAGGTCCAGGCATCTCTAGGAATGATAGTACCAAACAATTAGTGAAGCGAGTGGTAGCGGAGATTGAGGTGCCTATAATTCTTGATGCCGACGGTATCACCGCCTTTGCCGGAGAGATTTCTTTCCTCCGCCAAAGAAGAGCTCCCCTGATCATTACACCCCACCCTGGAGAAATGGGACGACTTCTGGAATCCCCCACAGATAAAATTCAAAATGATAGGATAAAAGCGGCCGCCACCCTGGCTAAGGAAATAGGAAAAATAGTGGTACTCAAAGGAGCCAGAAGTATAATTGCCGATAGAGGAAGAGAGGTCTGGATCAATCCAACCGGAAATCCGGGAATGGCCAGTGGGGGAACGGGAGATGTGCTCACGGGTATGATCGGCGGTCTCATGGTTCAGGGAATCTCCCCCCTCTTAGCAGCCCGGACAGGAGTTTATCTCCATGGTCTGGCTGGAGATATAGCCGCCAGGAAAAGGGAAGAGCTTACTCTGGTAGCCCATGATATAATAGAAAGCCTCCCGGAGGCGATAAGGAGAGAAAAAGGTGAACATAGTTGACTTGCAAAAGCAAAATATAGCGGATCTACACAAGGAGGCAGTCAAAAAGAATATTCCTGATTACAAAAGATTGCAGAAACAGGACCTTATCTTTAAGATCATCGAGGATGAGATTAGGAGAGAAAAAATCGTTTATGGATACGGGGTGCTGGATATCTTGACCGAAGGTTACGGATTCCTCCGCTCCAACTATACTTCTGGACCGGATGACATATATGTTTCCCCTTCCCAGATTAAGCGCTTTGATCTACGAGAAGGAGATACCATAGCCGGCCAGATTAGACCCCCAAAAGAAAACGAAAACTACTTCGCCCTCTTGAAGGTTGAATCCGTAAATGGAAAAGATCCGGAGAAGACTAGAGAAAGAAGTGTCTTCGATAATCTCACCCCTCTGTATCCTCAGGAACGCCTAACTCTGGAGAACCCTTCAGGAGATATCTGCTCTCGATTGATTGATCTCATCTCCCCCTTGGGAAAGGGGCAGCGAGGTCTTATCGTAGCTCCCCCCAAGACAGGAAAGACCATCCTTTTGCAAAAGATAGCCAATTCCATCACCGTCAACTCCCCTGAGACAGTGCTTATGATACTGCTTATCGATGAGCGACCGGAGGAAGTTACCGATATGCAGCGATCGGTAAAGGGAGAAGTAATTTACTCTACCTTTGATCAACCTCCGAAGCATCATATCCGGGTGGCTGAACTGGTCATTGAGAAAGCCAAAAGATTAGTGGAGCAGGAATACGATGTGGTCATTCTTCTGGATAGCATCACCCGCCTGGCTCGAGCCTATAACCTTCTCATGCCTACCAGCGGCAAGGTTCTTTCCGGGGGAATAGATGCTAATACGCTTCATCATCCCAAGAGATTTTTCGGAGCGGCCCGAAAAGTGGAAGAGGGAGGTAGCTTAACCATTCTGGCCACAGCGATTGTAGAAACGGGGAGCAAAATGGATGAGGTTATCTTCGAGGAATTTAAGGGAACGGGCAATATGGAGCTCAGACTCACCAGGCAGTTGGCCGAGCGTCGCATCTTCCCTGCCATTGACATTAACCGGTCAGGAACAAGAAAGGAAGAGCTCCTTCTGAACGAAAAGGAACTCAAAATCATCTGGTCCCTCCGGGATTATCTGAATCGGCAGAACATTAAGGAACCCATTGAAGCAATGATTGAAGTAATGAGAAAAACGGAAAACAATCAACAATTTCTCGATATTATCTCTCACCTGGACAAAAATACCGCGCAAATGGGGTAGACTTATGAAAAAGGGAATTCACCCTCCTTACAGGGAGACCGTTATTAAATGCGCCTGTGGTGCAGAATACAGGACTAGATCCACCAAGGAGAATCTGAAGGTGGAGATTTGCTCAGCCTGCCATCCTCTTTTTACCGGTAAGCACAAATTCGTAGATAGCGGAGGAAGGATAGAAAGATTCCAGAGAAAATACGGGAAGAAAAAATAAATACAGCCCCCGCTTTCGGCGGGGGCCTTTCTCTCTATTTTCTTGCCATTCTTGAGAAGTTTTTCCCCTTCCTCTAAACTCTCATCCCTGAGGGATTACCAGAAGTTGTCCGGGATAGATCAGGTTCGGATTTCTTATTTTATCCCGGTTAGCCTGAAAAATCTTTCTCCACTCCCAGGGCTCATTATAAATACTTTCGTAATTGGCGATTTCAAAGAGGTTTTCCCCCTCGAGCACTCGATGCTGGGTCTTTGGAGGAATGAAAAGTCTTTGCCCAATATAAATCAAGTCGGGATCCTTAATTTTGTCTCTGTTAGCCTGGTATATTTTTGGCCACTGGGATGGATCATTGTAGATATTTTGGTAACTAGAGATTCGCCAGAGATTATCTCCCTTCTCCACCCGGTATACATTTTTGGGGACAAGCTTCACCTCCGGCTTTTTGGCGAGTTCCCTTTCCAGCTCTTTCACTCTCTCCAATAAAGCTCTGGTTTCTTCCTTGGCCTCGATAGCCATCATCATCCCCCGGGCAAGTCTTCCCCGCCACAGTCCTAACTTAACCAAAACCTCTTCTTTGAATTTGGCCGCATCTTCCCTTACCAGAGTGGCAATTTTTCTGGATTCCAGCATTACCTTTATCTCCGCTAACTCTAGTTGAAGTTTCTCCAATTCCTCCAAAACATCCTCAGATGAAGCTGGAGAAGCCGCCTGCTGGGCCGCTGTCATACCAGCCATTAAGAACAAGGCTGCTGTAGATATCACAATTCCTCTTGCCATCTTCTTTAACATGTTTTTCACCTCCCCAGAGGTTCATTTAAGTTCGATTCACCTATCCCTTTCTCTGAACATTTTGCCTTTCTATATCTTATTCCCTCAACAGGCAATTAATGTCCGGAACATGCGTAATATGCGGCAACAATAAATCCAAGACCAAGCAGCAACCGATGCCTCCTCAGTCTTGCATTGGCCGCCTCAAGCTCAGCTGCCTCTGCCTTAAGGGAAGCAATTTCCTTGTCAAGAGTAGCTGTCTCCTCCTCAAAAAAAGCAATCTCCCTATCCTTCTCGGCTAGTTTAACCTGAGCCTTCCAATAGGCATCCCTCAGCCTTTCCATTGCTAGGAGCTGCTCCTCATACTCTTTAACAATCTGAGTATATTTCTCGTCGATTACATTAAGTCGAGCTTGCAGCTCATCTTTGGCCGCCATAAGCTCAGCATTCTTTGTATTGAGGGAATCTACCAGGCCCTTCATTCTATCTATGGCTTTGCCAAAGAGTGTATTTATCCTCTCAATTCGCTCCGCCTGCTCAGCTTTTATAGCCTCAAGCTGGGCTAACTTCCTGGCCTGCTCTCCTTTTATAGCTTCAAGTTCAGCTACCTTTTTTGCCTGCTCAGCTTTTATAGCCTCAAGCTGGGCTAACTTCCTGGCCTGCTCTTCTTTTATAGCTTCAAGTTCGGTTACTTCTGCTGCTTTTTCTTTAATCGCCACCTCAAGCTCGTTAAGTCTTTTTGCCTGAGGAGCTCTCACAGCTTCAAGCTGGGCTAACTTCTCGGCCTGCTCTTCACTGGCCAATTTAAGCGATGCTATCTCTTTTAGATAAGAATCTATCTCCTCTAATTGTTTACCACTCAAGGCTCTGAGAAAATCAAGCTCTTCGTTTAGTTCGGCTACTACCTTGAAGAAGTTTTTCTCCAACTGCCTAATTACCCATTGTTGGTCTTCAATTCCGGCTTTGGCTTCCTCAAGCTTTTCCTCCAAAGATTTGTCCTGTGCCATCAGGGGTGCTGTCGCCAGTAACAGTACTGAAAATACCAAACACAATGCTAAACCTGTCCTCCCTCCTTCTCTGAAGCCTCTCTTGGTTAACATTTCTATAATCCCCTCCTTTCTTCAATATCAAGAAATCCTGCCTCTTCACCTCCTTTCGGATCCTATCTCGGTTTTATCCTCTATTCTGCCTCTTACCAGATCCTACCTCGTTATCTTAACATACCCACAGCTTTGTGTCAAGAAATACCTGGAGACTGTTCCCCCTCATGCTATCCCAACTCCTCCGGGCCAGCGATTCTCCCCTTAATGGCAGAAGCAGCCGCTACGGCCGGGCTGGCCAGATAAACCTCACTCTTGGGATGTCCCATTCGGCCAGTGAAATTGCGATTGGTAGTGGCTACGGCTACTTCCCCTTCTCCCAGTACTCCCATGTGACCTCCCAGGCAAGGACCACAGGTGGGAGAACTGACCACAGCTCCTGCCTCCAAAAAAATCTCTATGAGACCCTCTTTCATAGCCTGAAGATAAATAGATACAGTAGCGGGGAAAATCAATGCTCTTACCTCTGGATGAACCTTTCTTCCTTTTAAAACTCTGGCAGAAAGTCTCAGATCCCCAAGCCAGCCGTTGGTACATGAGCCTATGACTACCTGGTCTATGGGCTTATGATCAATCTGAGAGACTCCTTTGACCTGGGAAGGCAAAGGTGGAAAGGCTACCTGAGGTTCCAGACAGCTCACATCATACTCTCTAATTTGACTGTACCTTGCCCCGGGATCACTCTGGTAGACTCGATAATTTTTGGTGGTTCGACTTCTCAGGTACTCAAAAGTAACCTTGTCAGGCTGGATAATACCGTTTTTTCCCCCTGCCTCCACCGCCATATTACAGAGAGTGAATCTTCCCTCCATGGAAAGATGGGAAACCGTCTCTCCGGCGAATTCCATAGCTTGATAAGAAGCTCCCTCCACTCCAATATCCCCGATAGTATAAAGAATAAGATCCTTGGCGGTAACCCAGCGAGGAAGGGAACCCCGATAAATAAACTTCTGAGTGGATGGGACTTTAAGCCAGACTTTACCTGTAATCATAGCTGCTGCCAGGTCGGTACTCCCTACCCCACTGGCAAAAGCACCCAGAGCTCCCAGAGTACAGGTATGAGAATCTGCCCCGATAATAAGATCCCCGGGAAGGATAAATCCTTTCTCCGGAAGAAAGGCATGTTCTATTCCTGCCCTTCCTACTTCAAAATAGTTCTTAATCTTCTGCTGGCAGGCGAATTTCCTTAAGACTTTGCACTGCTCGGCGGCCTTTATATCCCTGTTAGGAACAAAATGATCGGGTATCAGAGCAATTTTTTCCAGATCAAAGACTTTATCTGCCCCCCACTCCCTAAACTTCTCTATAGCCAAAGGAGCAGTGATATCATTACCGTAAAGGAAATCAACTTCAGCCTGGATAAACTCTCCCGGCTTAACCTCCTTTCTTTGACAATGAGTAGCTAGAATCTTCTCGGTAATGGTCATATCTACAGATGTTCTCCTTTATCCTTTCAAATTACCTAACGCCTCTTTTATTCTATCTACCCCTTCATTAATTTGATCTAGAGAGGTTGCATAGGATAGACGTAAGTGGTTATCCGCTCCAAAGGCAGAGCCGGGCACTGTAGCTACCTCTGCTTTCTCAAGCAAATACTTGGCCAGATCCACGGAGTTTCGTATGATCCAATCCCCATCAAAGGTGCCCAGGAAGGAAGAGATATCGGGAAAGATATAAAAAGCCCCTTGAGGTTTAGGACAGGTCATTCCTTCTATCTGGCTTGCTCTGTCTACTATAACCTCGCGCCTTTTCTCGAACTCGCACCTTGCCTTCTCCACATCATCCTGAGGTCCGAGGAGAGCCCCCATAGCTGCCTTCTGAGCAATAGAATTGGCACAGGAAGTGGATTGACTCTGTATTTTCTTCATTCCCTCAATAACTTCCCGGGGTCCCCCTACATATCCAATTCTCCATCCCGTCATACTGTAAGTTTTAGAAACACCATTAATGGTTATGGTTTTTTTCTCTATCTCTTTTCCCAGAGAAGCAATACTAACATGAGTACCTTCATAAATTAGCTTCTCATATATTTCATCGGTAATAATAAGAAAATCTTGAGTAACCACAAGCTCAGCTATTTCCTCAAGCTCCTCTAAACTAAAAACACCTCCCGTGGGATTGTGGGGACTATTTAAAACGAGGGCCTTGGTTCGAGGAGAGATCACCTGGCGAAGTCTTTCTCTCTCCAGTCTCAGTCCTCGCTGAAAATCCAGGGAGACAAAAACAGGGACACCTCCTGCAAGTTTGACTTGCTCGGGATAAGACACCCAGTAGGGAGAGGGAATAATTACTTCGTCCCCTTGATTACAGATGGCCTGGAAGGTGTTATACAGAACCTCTTTAGCCCCACAGCTCACCATAATCTGAGAATTTGAATAGCTCAAATTATTATCCCTCTCAAACTTCTCCCTTATAGCCTGAATTAACTCCGGAATCCCTGCCACGGGAGTATATTTAGTGAATCCCTCCCTCAAAGCCTGAATGGCTACCTCTTTGATAAAGGTAGGGGTGTCAAAATCTGGCTCCCCCACCGATAGATTAATCACTCTCCTTCCTTCTCTTAACATCTCCTTGGCTCGAGTGCTAATAGCCAGGGTAGCAGAAGGGGCAACCCTGCTTAGTCTCTCGGAAATCATTTTTCTCCTACCTTCTTTCTTAGTCAAGAAACACCTCAGGACTTTTCTTTAAGACGCTCTACCGTCGCCTTCAAATGAGAGGGAGCAGTTCCACAACATCCTCCAACTATCTTCACCCCTATATCTACGAATTTCTCCGTCCACTCTGAGAATTCCTCTGCCGAGACCGAATAGACTGTCTTCCCCTGCTCCAGGCGGGGCTGACCAGCATTTGGCTGAATGATTACCGGTAGATGGGAAAGGGAAACCATCTCTTTAGCCAGGGGGAAAAGCTCCCTTGGCCCCAAACTACAATTTGCCCCCACAGCCTCAATTCTTAGCTCTGAGAGGGTCTCCACCACTGATCCGGGGTTATTTCCCATCAGAGTCTTACCCCCTGTGGAAAAAGTCACCTGGCAAACCACAGGTAGATCAGAGACATTCCTGGCAGCCACTGCAGCCAGCCTGGCTTCATTCAAATCCATCATGGTCTCAATGATAATAAGATCAATTTTCTCCAGACATAAAACTTCTATTTGCTCCTCGAATGCTAAGATGGCTTCTTTCTCGGAAAAATCTCCCCAGGGCTCGATGAGCACCCCCAGAGGCCCCACTGAAGCCCCCACCAAACAGGAAGAGGAAGAACGAGCCTCGCTGGCAATTCTCACTCCTTCCCGGTTGATCTTCTTTATCATGCCCGCCAGTCCGTATTTCTCCAGTTTGACCCGGTTCGCCCCAAAGGTATTTGTTTCAATAACATCAACTCCTATTTCTACATAGGAGATATGAATATCCCTCACCTTCTGGGGATGGGTTAAGTTCCAATTCTCCGGAGGATTATCCAGCGGCAAGCCGGCAGATTGGAGACTGGTCCCCATAGCTCCATCAAAAATGATGGGTCCTTTTCCTTTAAGGCGATCCCTGAAATTTGAATTCATAGATTCCTCATTCAAGATACTCAAGGAGAGATGCTTCCCCTCGGGACGCCTCCCTTTCGCTGCATAGCTGCTTTGGTGGGCCCAGTAGGACTCGAACCTACGACTCGCGGATTATGAGTCCGCTGCTCTACCAACTGAGCTATGGGCCCAGAAGCTTAATTAAATTCTACTAAACCATTCAACTATGTCAATTGCTCGGAGTGGATGAGTCTGGAGATTCTTACCAGGGGGGCCTTATATCCTAGTATTTTAATCCAAATTTATCTATACTTATCAATATGCCTATCCCTGTAAGGAACATAAGAACAGAACTTCCTCCATAACTCATTAAGGGAAGAGGTATTCCGGTGACAGGCATCATCCCGGCTACCATTCCCAGATTAATGAAAACCTGGAGAAACAGCAGCATAACGATACCTCCACTCACCAGGCGGGCAAAGCCGCTGCCAGTCTCTTTAGCTATTTTTACTCCTCTCAAGATAATGAGAAAATATAGGGTAAATAGAAATAAGACACCGATGAAACCCCATTCCTCACCTGAACTGGCAAAGATAAAATCCGTATATGGTTGGGGAAGAAATTTGAGCCGGGTATGAAGAGCTTCCCCCATTCCCCTGCCCAGCAATCTCCCTGAGCCCAGGGCAATTTTGGACTGAAGGCTACTCCATCCAGCACCCAGGGGATCTCTTTGAGGATTCAAAAAGGTTATAATACGCATCTTCTGATAGGGACGGAGAAGGAAAAAGGATAAGGGAAATAAAGATATGCCCGCTCCCAGAATAACCGCCATCTTTTTCAGGGATGCACCGGCTAAAAACAACATCCCCAGCCAAAGAGGCAGGAGAATAAGAGCGCTCCCCATGTCTGGCTGAAGGGCGATCAAAACCAGGGGTAGGAGAGTAAGGCTGAAAGATAACCCTAACTTTACCCAGCTTATCCCCTCACCAGAGGCTAAAATTTTGGCAAAAATAAGAATAAGGCTCAGTTTAACAAACTCTGATGGCTGAAAAGAAAACATCCCTACTCTCAGCCATCTTTGAGCACCATGAGTACCCTCCCCTATGATAAGGACCAAAATAAGAATAAGGGAAAATATTCCATAGAGGGAATAGGAAGCTTTCTTCCAAAAACTGGGCTTAAGAGAAGAGAAAAGAAATAGAAGACCCATACCCATACCCACCCACATAGTCTGGCGAATGAAATAATAGGCCTGGTGGGGGAAGCTAATGGTATACAGATGAAAAATTCCCCATAATGAAAGGATTACCGTAGTGCCTAGAAGTATCCAATCGCACCTTCGGTGGAAATTAGTCGTCACTTTCTCCCTTCTCAAGGCTTCCGGACCTCCATTAACGAAGAGATATATCCTCTGAAAATTAGCTCAAGGAGCACTAGCTACCGGGTTTTTCAAATATCCGGGAGAAGATCCGACCTGAAATCTCGGCGGCAATGGATATATCTTCTTCCCGGTTCTCCACCAGAACCACCGCTGCCAGGCGAGGTTTATCAGACGGAACATAGCTCAAGAACCAATTGTGGGGCCTTTCTTCATCTGAACTCTGAGCTGTCCCTGTTTTCCCGGAGATACTGACCGTTTTATTCCTGGCTCGCCATCCCGTCCCTTCTCTTACCACTCCTGCCAGGGATCTCTGGAGAAACTTCAGAGTAGAGGTCGATAGAGGAATTTTCTTTTTTTTGGCACCCGAGTTTTCCTGGATCACCTTGCCATCAACGTCCACTATCCTCTTTACCAGATAAGGCTTAACCAGGTATCCTCCATTGGCCACGGCACTGATAACCCTGAACATCTGAAGGGGTGTAGTCAAAATGTATCCTTGACCAATAGATAGATTGGCAGTATCCCCATGATACCAGGAATCACCCCTGTTTTCTCTTTTCCAGCTCGGGCTCGGAACCAAACCCTGCCCTTCCGAGAGAAGATCGATCCCGGTGGGCTCCCCCAGTCCAAATAAATTAGCAAAATGTGCTATTTTCTTTACTCCCACCTTTAGTCCCAGTTGATAGAAATAAACATCACAGGAGTCAATGATAGCTTCCTTTAGATCAATCCTTCCATGGCCATACTCCTTCCAGCATTTAAAGGTTCTATTGCCCACTCGATAGTATCCTGGGCAAAAGAAGGTGTCTTTTACTCCTATCTGATGAGTTTCCAGGGCCGCCATAGCTACTATTATCTTGAAGGTAGAAGCAGGAGGGTATTCCCCTCTTACTGCTCGGTTCTCCAGGGGATCCTGGGGATTATTCTTCAGCTCCTCCCATCTTTCCCTGGATAGAACATGGGAAAAAAGATTAGGATTGAAATTGGGATGACTGACCAGAGCCAGGATTTCCCCTGTGTGGGGATCTCCTATCACTACCGCCCCTTTTCTCTTGCTTAGCTCCTCCTCAGCTATCTTCTGTATTTCAAGGTCGATGGTAAGATAGATATTATAACCGGACAGAGGGTCTACCTCGGAAATTGTCCTTAAAGGGCGGCCATGGGCATCTACTTCTATCTGCCGGCCGCCCTTTTCTCCTTGAAGATAGCGGTTGTATACCTTCTCTATCGCCATTTTCCCAACCAGATCTCCCATCTCTATGCCAAAGGAGGAAAGGGACAATTCTTTTTGACTGACTTCTCCCAGATATCCAAGGAGATGAGATCCTTTCTCCGCATAGGGATAGATGCGTATGGGATCAGTCACGATTACCACTCCCGGGAAATCTTCCTCTCTTTCCAGAAGAAAGGTTACCAGAGACATATCCAGGTTTCTCTTTAAACTCACTGGCCGGAACGGATTGGGGGCGGAAAGAAGTTTTTTCCTGGCCACTTCTTTGTCCAACTGGACTATCTTGGACAGGCGATCAAGAAGCTGATCCGGCTCGGCTACATTGGAAGGAACCACGGCTAAGGAAAAACGAGCTTCATTTCCAGCCAGTTTTTCTCCCTTCCTGTCCATAATGAGCCCTCTGGTAGGAGAAAGAGGAAGAAGCCGAAGACGGGAGTTCTTGGAGAGAAGAAAGTACCTCTCTCCCTCTGCCAGCTGGAGCCAGGCTATTCTGACTAAAAGGATTGCCAGACAAATCACCATCACCGCCGCTACCAGGTTGATTCTTTTCTCGAACCTCTCCTTTTCCTGGGGTATATCTTTCTTCCAGAGCAACTCACCCCTCCCCTGCCATTTTTTTCTTTGAGAGAACTATCCGCTCAATTCCCTGATAGTCCTTAACAATCCGAGGAGGCTGCATATCTTCCTGGCAGGCTATCATATCCTTTACCTTTTGGAGCTGCTTATACCCTATCTCCAGAGTTAAAAGGCCCCCTCTCTTCAAAAACTGGGAAGTGAGAGAAATGATCCTTTGATAAAACTCCAATCCTTCTTTCCCTCCATCCAGAGCAATCTCTGGTTCCTTTCTTACTTCTGGTGGCAAACTCCCCATCTCATCCCTTGCCACATAAGGAGGATTGGAAACAATCGCATCCACCCTCCCTGTGAGACTCATTCCCTCAAGGGGACGAAAGAGATCTCCTTTAAGAAAAACAATCCTATCTTTAAGGTGATGTAGCTCGGCATTAGAGGCAGCAACCTTTAGAGCTTCGCTGGAGATATCTACGGCATAAACAATAGCCTCTGGCAATTCTGTGGCTAGAGAAATGGCAATATTTCCACAACCTGTCCCTAAATCGATAATAGTGACTCGCCTGCCAGTCTGAGTTTCCAAAAGAGATTCTCTGAGCCATTTTAAAACCTCCTCTACCAGAATTTCCGTCTCCGGACGTGGAATGTAAACTTTAGAATTAACCAGAAAGGACAGATTCATAAAATTCTGTCTCCCTATGAGGTAGGAGAGAGATTGGTGTCTGGAGCGTTTAATAACTAGTCTTCTAAATTTGGTGAGCTGGGAGAAAGAAAGAAGAGGGTGGGACTCAAGACATAAATGGGAATGAGATTTTCCCAGGACATAGCCAAGAAGAATCTCGGCATTAAGACGAGGATTCTCAATCCTTCTTTCTCTAAGAAAGCTGGCACTCTTCTCTAGAACTTCCTTTACGGTCCGAGCGCTTTTCCCGGGATGATAGCCACAAAATAGCCTTCCTGAAAAGATTTCAGCTTTTCCTCCTACCAGGCGTAAAGATCTCTGTTTACTCTGGGGATTGTTCATATAGGCTAACCATCTCCATAGCAGAGATAGCCGCATTCCAACCCCGATTTCCTGCTTTGGTCCCTGCTCTTTCAATGGCCTGCTCTAGGCTGTCGGCTGTCACTACCCCAAAAATGACAGGAATTTTCTCCCTCAGGGAAAGAGAAGAGATTCCCCTGGCCACCTGCGTAGATATCAGCTCAAAATGAGGTGTATCTCCTCTGATGATAGCCCCCAGACAGATGATGGCATTAAATCTTCCCGTAGCTGCCAGGCGAGAAGCCAGGGCCGGGATCTCGAAGGATCCAGGAGCCCAAACCACCTCCACATCATCTTCCTTCACCTCATGTCTGGTTAAGGCATCCAGGGCTCCCTCCAGGAGCTTGCCCGTCACAAACTCATTAAATCGGGGAACCACGATACCAAATCTTAAGCCCTTGCCTCTTATCTTTCCCTTTAAGACTTTCATAGATCCTCCTCTCCCTACCGAGATTTTGCCCCTTGCCATCCCCCACCTCAGGATAACTGAATTCTCCTCATCAGTGCCGGGAAGAATCAATTCTCAAAAGGTGACCGAGTTTTCTGCGCTTAGTCTCCAAATAAAGCCTGTTGGCTCTGGTTGGTTTTATCTCCAGGGGGATCCGCTCCGTTACCTCCAGACCATATCCTTTTAAACCTACAATCTTGCGAGGATTATTGGTAAGCAGCCGGATGCGGTGAAGTCCAAGGTCAGCCAGGATTTGAGCTCCAATACCGTAGTCCCGAAGATCAGGGTCAAAACCAAGTCGTTGATTGGCTTCTACCGTATCCAGTCCCTTATCTTGAAGAGTGTAGCTCTTCAGTTTATTAAGGAGCCCTATGCCTCGCCCTTCTTGATTCAAATAAAGAATAACTCCACTATCTGAGGCCCCTACTTTTTCTAAAGCCGCTTCCAACTGCTGCCCACAATCACAGCGCAGGGATTTAAAGACATCACCGGTAAGACATTGAGAATGCACCCTGACCAGAACGTCCTCCTTACCCTCCACCTTTCCTTTGACTAAAGCCAGATGAACACGACCCTCCAGACGAGTTCTATAGGCAATCAACTCAAAGTCTCCATAGGGAGTGGGAAGGGTAGTGACAGCTTCTCTTGTTACCAGTTTATCTTTCTTCCAACGATAATGGATGATATCAGCCAGAGTGCAGATTCTTAGATTATGTTGTCTTGAGAAATCTAGAAGCTCAGGGAGTCCGGCCATGCGCCCATCCTCACTCATTATCTCACACAGAACCCCTGCTGGATAAAAACCGGCTAACCTGGCTAAATCTACGGATGCTTCCGTATGGCCTGCTCGCACCAGCACCCCTCCCTCACGGCTGATCAGGGGAAAAATATGACCCGGCCTTGCCAGGTCCTCGGCCTTAGCTTTAGCATCAATAATGACTTTTATGGTCCGGGCCCTATCATAGGCAGATATCCCTGTTGTGGTCTTTTGTTTAGCATCTACTGAGACGGTAAAGGGAGTCCCATGAAGAGAGGTGTTCTGCCCCACCATGGGACTGAGCTCCAATTGTCTGGCCCTATCCATAGTTATAGCCACACAGATCAATCCACGAGCATGTTTGGCCATGAAGTTTACTATCTGAGGGCTGGCCTTAGCAGCAGGAATGATAAGATCCCCTTCGTTCTCCCTTTCTTTATCATCCACCACAATGGCCATCTTGCCTTTCTTGGAATCTTGGATAACTTCCTCCACAGAATTAAACTCCATCTATCTCACCTCTTTTTAAGCATCGAAATTTCAGAGAAACCTAGTATCCCGCTTTTTTCAAGAATTCGGCGTCAACTATCGTCCGGTCTTTCTTCCCCTCCTGAATGATTTTTTCCAAATACCTGGAGATGAGATCTACCTCCAGATTGAGTAGATCTCCCTCTTTCTTTGAATTCAAGTTGGTATTCTCCAGGGTAAAAGGAGTAAGATAAACCAAAAATTCTCTCTCATTTACCTCGGCTATAGTCAAACTCACTCCTTCCACAACAATACGACCCTGGGGAACTATGTATCTCATGAGGCGAGGAGGAGGCTGAATTTGCATTAGAGTCTCACCTTGTCCTTTTCTTATCTCTTTTATCTGCCCCACTCCATCGATATCTCCACTTGTCAGATGCCCACCCAGTCGATCACCCATACTCAAAGCTCTCTCCAGGTTTACCTTGCTTCCCTTTCTTAGCAGGGAGAGGTTAGTTTTTTTAAAAGTCTCAGGCATTATCTGCACATCAAAAGTCCCGGCTCCAAGATCAACCACAGTCAAGCAAACACCGTTAACCGCTATACTGTCTCGCTGCCTGGTGTTCTCCAGCACCTTCTGTGCCCGGACGGCCACCCTGTAAGCGTTGGGAGAAGGCTGGATACTCTCCACAGACCCCACCTCCTCTACTATACCGGTAAACATAATTTTTACCTGCCTTTTCAATTTTAGGATAAGGCAAAAAGCTTGTCAAGAAAATCTCAGAAGGGGAGCCGTAAAGGGACTTTTGCCGGGGGTCTTTTGAGGAGATGAACCAGTCCATAAACTACAGGGGTATCCAGCAAAGCAATACACAATTTTATGAAATACTGCCCCAAAATAAGGGGGAGAAGGGGAAATACCCCATAAAAAGCCAAAAAAATAAATAGACAGGTATCAATGGCTTGAGACACCAGTGTAGAAGCATTATTACGAAGCCAAAGATGCCTTTCCCGGGTAACCTTTCTCCAGAAGTGAAAAGCCCAAACATCATGGTACTGACTCACCAGATAAGCAACTACACTAGCCAGGATTATACGGGTTGCTCCCTTCTCCATTCCCAGAATGCTGGTAAAGGCCCCCTCCTCTGTCCAGAAGGGAGCAGAGGGTAAGATAATGGCAAGCCGGATAAGTAGAAAAACAGCTCCTAGACTAAAAAGCCCTGCCAGCACCACCTGCTTGGCGTAGTTCTTTCCCCATATTTCACTGACAACATCAGTGACAGCAAAGGTTACGGCATAGGCTAGAACTCCAGCAGGCACATAGATTTTTCCCAGAGCGATGATTTTACTGGCCAAAACCTCAGAAATCACTAAAGATCCAACGAATATACCGCACAGGATAATGAAGGCAGACTCCCTATCTTTTTTAGCATAAGGAATCTTCGAAGAAAACTTCACCTCACTGCCACCCCCTCCCAAAATTCCTGGTTCTTTATCCTGCTGGGGTTACTTTCACCAGATCCAAATTCATACTCAGAGGTTTCCTTATATCTATGTGTCCGGCCAGGGTGTTGACTGGCCTTCCCTGAACTAAGATCTGTACCTCTGACTGGGAAGGAAGATTTTCCAGAAGACTGTTGACTATGGAATAGACGGTGAGCAGTTCCGTCGAGGATCCCCCGGGATGCTTCTCTTGCAAGGCCAAGGAAAAGTCCGCATAAATACAGTTGTCCCTAACATAAACTGCTCTCACCTCGGTTTTTGGGGGAATAGTAGGAACAAGGGAAGAGGAGGTGGGTCCGTTAATTAATTCCCCTAATATGGCTTTAGCTTGACTACCTATCTGGGAAGAGGAGGTAATCTTTCTTTCTTGAGGAAAAAGATAGTCTTCCTTGGGTGCGGAAAAATAAAGCTTAACTACTCTGGTCTCTTCTAGAAGAGGAGGCTTGATAAGCCACTCTTTGATCTCGTGCCCCCTTCGCCAAAGATAAGGAGAGAGGAAGAGGCCTGCCAAGAAGACGACTCCTGCCATAACTGCTATAATAAATATGAAACTTTTTCTCTTTTTCTTTCTCTTTTGAGACACTTTCTTCTCCTTAGCCACTTGAAGAAGTTCTCACGGTTTTTTACAGTTTTCCCTGGTAATAACGCTTGAGGCCCTTAACTATTCCTAAAGCAATCTTTTCTCTGAAATCTTTTTTTCTTAGCATACTCTCTTCCGAGGGGTTGGAAAGAAATCCTATCTCCACTAATATAGCCGGCATGGCGGCTCCTCTTAACACATAAAACCCGGCTGATTTCACTCCTCTGTCCTTGTCCTCCCCATCCGTTGTTTGAACCAACTCTTTCTGCACTGTATGAGCCAGGTCATTACTCTCGCTTCGATACGCATTCTGGATAAGATCCCAGATGATGAGTTTCGCCTCATCGGGAACATTTTCCGATCCCAGAGGCCTATTTTCTCTAGCTGCCACCTCCTCGGCTCCCTCTCCATAGGAATATCGCGAGTTAAAGAAAGTCTCCACTCCCTTAGCATGACGCCTATAACCAGAATTAGCGTGAATACTGATGAACATATCTGCCCCCAGTTGATTGGCTATTTCTGTTCTTCGATCCAGAGAAAGATAACGATCGGTATTTCTTGTCAAATAGACCCTTATTCCCGCCTCATTCTTGAGCATCCTGGCCACCTCTTTAGCCACCTCAAGGGTTATTTTTTTCTCCTCGAGTCCGGTGGCACGGCCAATAGCTCCTGGATCTTTCCCCCCATGCCCGGGATCAAGAACAATAGTATAGATAGCTTTTTCTCTCTCCAGGGCTGGAGCAGTGGGAGGGAACTCCTCTTTCCTGATTATGGGAGAGTCTTTTTCTTTAAGAATGGCAGCGACTAAATCCTCCTGGGGACCTCGAATCTCTATGACCACACGAGAGGGATCGGTCGAAAGATCAATACTGGAAGT
>JAUVZN010000012.1 GCA_030602545.1 Candidatus Aerophobota bacterium | reverse complement strand
TATGCTGCGGAGCAGAATTGTTACCGAGGGGATAGAGAGGACGGCCCATCGGGCTCTTCTTTTTTCCCTGGGTTTGAAGAGGAAGGACTTCTCCAAGCCAAAGGTGGCTGTGGTAAACAGTTGGAATGAAATTGTCCCGGGCTGTATTCATCTTAAAAGACTCTCCGAGCAGGTTAAGAGGGGAGTTGTTGAAGCTGGAGGTGTTCCTCTCGAGTTCAATACTATTGCCGTCTGCGATGGATTGGCCCAGGGTCATCAAGGTATGCACTATGCTCTGCCGTCCAGAGAGATCATCGCTGCCTCAGTAGAAATAATGCTTCAGGCTCACCAATTTGATGGTGCTGTTTTTCTTTCCAGTTGCGATAAAATCACTCCGGGAATGCTGATGGGAGCCAGCCGGGTTAATATTCCCTCCATTTTTGTTCCTGCCGGTCCCATGGAGGACGGAGATTACCAGGGGAAAAAGGTTACCCTCACCCATATGCGGGAATTCGCCGGTAAATTCTATGCGGGGAAGCTGTCCGAAGAAGAACTTTACCAAATTGAAAAACTAGCCTGTCCAGGCCCCGGTACCTGCGCCATGATGGGCACGGCCAACACTATGGCCTGCCTGTGTGAGGCCCTGGGGATGGCTTTTCCTCTGTCCGCTACCACTCCAGCTATTTCTTCGGAGAAGCTGCGGGAAGCCAGAGACGGCGGCGAGCGCATAGTTGGGCTAATAAAGGAGGATATGAGACCTTCTCGTATTCTTACTAAAAAATCCTTCATTAATGCACTGCGGGTAGATATGGCTATCGGTGGTTCTACCAATGCTATCCTCCATCTTCCCGCCATAGCTTATGAGTTAGGCATTACCTTGAGTTTGGATGAAATCGATGCAATCAGTCAGAGCACTCCCTATCTGGTGGCAGTTGTTCCCTCGGGTCCCTATACCATCAATGATTTTCACCGCTCAGGGGGAGTGCCCGCCGTACTGGCATCTTTGAGCTCTCTACTTTATTTGGAAACCAGGGGTGTAACCGGCAAGGACCTGGGGACTGTAGGGCAGGAAGCCCAATGGGAAGATAGAGAGATAATTCGTCCTATGACCAATCCTCGAAGATCCGATGGAGGAGTAAGTATCTTGAGAGGGAGTCTAGCTCCTGATGGAGCTCTGGTCAAAAAGTCAGCCGTGGACGAGAAGATGTGGGTTCATCAGGGTCCAGCCAGGGTTTTTGACTCTATGGAGGAGGCTATCCAGGCGGTCAAGGATAATTTGATTAAGCCTGGATCCGTCATCGTAATTAGATATGAAGGGCCAGCCGGAGGGCCGGGCATGCGGGAGATGCACATGATTACCTCTCTCATTTGCGGGATGGGTTTGGCCGAATCCATCGCTCTGGTAACTGACGGCCGCTTTTCCGGCTCTACCAGGGGTCCCTGTGTGGGCCATATAAGTCCAGAGGCGGCTGCTGGCGGTCCTATTGCTCTCATCGAGGATGGTGATGTTATCCTCATAGACATTCCCAAAAGGGGGCTAGAGCTCCTGGTTTCTCAGGATGAGCTGGCAAAAAGAAGAAAGAAATGGAAGCCCCTTGCACCAAAGATTAACAAGGGTTTTCTTCATCTTTATTCGAAGACTGTTCGCTCAGCTGACAAAGCCGCTGTCCTGGAGCCTGAGGAAGGGGACTTCGAAGAGTGAGAAGATAATGCCAATAAGGTAGAATATTCCACAAGGAGGTAATAGTATGGAAATTCAGAAGGCCTATTTTTTCCGGGTGCCCCCGGAGGTTTTTTATGGTATTGGTGCGGCAGAGAAGGTGGGAGAGCTGGCTAAACCATTTGGTAGGAGGGCATTGATTGTGACGGATCCCGGGGTTTCCCGGGCTGGCGTGGTGGATGAGATAAAGACCCGTCTTAGATCATCAGAGATTGAAACGGAGGTTTTCCATAAGGTGGAACCTAACCCTTCTGTGGAAACGGTAGAGAAAGGTTTGAAGGCCTTTGAAGATTTTGGGGGTGAATTCATTGTAGCAGTGGGAGGAGGAAGTCCTATGGATGTGGGAAAGGCTGTTGCTACCCTGTCTACTAATGGTGGCAGAATCACAGACTACGAAGGCGTGGGTAAAGTCGAAAAGCCTGCCCTGCCAGTGATAGCCATTCCTACTACAGCGGGGACAGGAAGTGAAGTTACCATCAATCTGGTAATTACCGATCGGCCAAAAAAGCATAAGTTCCCCGTCATTGACAAGAATATTGCTGCCAGGATAGCCATTGTAGATCCGGTGATGACCTTGAGTCTACCCCCTCAAGTTACCGCTTCCACAGGCCTTGATGCCTTGACTCATGCTATTGAATCCTACACCTGCACCATCACTCATCCTGTATCCGAGGTCTTAGCCTTGGAAGGAGTGAGATTAATGGGGGCTTATCTTCGTCAGGCTGTAGCCAATGGAAAGAATCTAGAAGCCCGGGATAAGGTGATGACAGGTTGTCTTATGGCCAGTATGGCTTTCAGCAATACCCGCCTGGGGAATGTTCATGCCGCCAGCACACCTTTAGGTGGGTTTTTTGATGTTCCCCATGGTATAGCCAATGCTATCCTCTTACCCTATGTTATGGAGTTCAATGTCTTTGGGGATCCCAAAAAATTTGCCCATATTGCTGAAGCCCTGGGCGAAGATATCTATGGCCTAACCGAACTGGAAGCAGCCTACAAGGCCCCCCAGGCCATAAAGAAACTCTCTCGCGATGTAGGGATTCCCAAGACTCTAAGAGAAGTGGGAGTCAAGGAGGAGGGCATAGAGGATATGGCCAAAGAAGCTATGACCAGCGGCAATATCCTGGTCAATCCCCGAGCCACAAAAATAGAGGATATCATCAATTTATATAGGTCAGCTTTCTAGCTCATTCCCTCCCCCAGTTCAGACTTCTTGATCCCAGCTTCTTAATGGAAAGCAGCAGACAGGTGTCCTAAGGAGGAAAGGAATGAATTTCTCAAAGATGAATCTGGAGGGAAGGGTAGCTATAGTCACCGGTGGTTCTCGAGGTCTGGGTCGGGGAATGGCTTTAGCTCTTGCCGAGGCGGGAGCAGATGTGGTGGTAACCAGTCGAACTCTGCCTGCTCTGGAAAAGGTAGCCGAAGAAATCAGAACCCAGGGAAGGAAATCTTTAGCCATAGAGTGTGATGTAAGCAATATAAAAGATATCCAGCGAATGGTGGAGCTGACCAGGAATAAGCTGGGGAGGATCGATATTTTAGTTAATAATGCGGGAACCATTGCAAGAAGCTCGGCTATAGAGGTGACAGAAAAAGACTGGGATCCCGTTATAAACACGATTCTTAAAGGTTCTTTCTTCTGCGCCCAGGCTGTGGCCAGGGTGATGATCCCCCAGAAAAAAGGAAAGATCATTAACATCGGTTCCTTAACTTCCAAGATAGGTATGCCCAATATCATTGCTTATGTGGCCAGCAGAGGGGGGATATTGCAGCTCACCAAGGGTCTGGCCGTGGAATGGGCCAAATACAATATCAATGTCAATGCTATTGGTCCCGGCTATTACAAAACCCAGCAAACAGCTCCTCTTTTTGCTGATAAAGCCTGGACTGAGAGGACCTTAAAGAGAATACCTCTGGGAAGGATTGGTATGCCTGAAGATCTGGCAGGAATAGTGGTATTTCTCTCTTCTGATGCTTCAGATTATATTACTGGCCAAATGATCTTCGTTGATGGAGGTTGGCTGGCTATGTGAGATGGAGATTAAATGGTCTGGGAGGTTCTAGAATGAAGGCAGCAGTATGGCTAGGGAAGGAAAAACTTGTGGTCAGAGAGGTGGAAAGACCATCGGCTGGGCCAGGGGAGGCTCTTATCAGGGTAAGGTGGACTGGTATCTGTGGGACAGATCTGGCTGTTTATGCGGGAAAATTCCCCCGGGCCAGACCCCCTCTCATTCCCGGTCATGAGTTTTCAGGAGAGATTGTCCAGGTTCCCCAGGAAAATCCATCAGGATTAAAAGAAGGTGATGCGGTGGTGGCAGACCCACTGCTTCCCTGTGGGGCGTGCTATAGCTGCCGGATGGGAATGTACAATGTGTGTGAGAACTTTGCCATAATGGGCGTTGATGCTTCCGGCTCTTTTACTGAATTTGTTAAAGTTAAAGCAGGGAATATTTATCTTCTTCCCCCTCATCTTTCCCTGGAGCTGGCGGCTCTGACAGAGCCCACAGCAGTGGCCCTTCATACTGTTCAAAGATCGGGTATGAGATTGGGCGATTCGGTAGTCATTCTGGGTGGAGGTCCTATTGGGCTATTAATTGCTGAGCTGGCCAGGATGGGCGGAGCCCTGCCCATAATCATCTCGGAGGTGAGCTCCTACCGGGCGGGTCTGGCTAGAAAGCTGGGTTTTGAAGTTGTTGTCCCTGACAAAGATCAACTGGAAAAGAGAGTAAGGGAACTAACCCGCGGACGGGGAGCCGATGTGGTTTTTGATGCAGTGGGACTTCCAGCAGTTGCATCAGAGTTTACCCGTATCTCGAGAATTGGTGGTCGAATCGCTGTAGTGGGGGTATATAAGGAACAGGCCCCCGTGGATTTAAGAGAAGTTTGCTTTAATGAATTAACCATAATTGGTTCGCGGGTCTATCGTTATCCTGATTTTGAGAAAGTGATGGATCTTATCTTGAAAGATTTGGATCGTCTGTCTTCAATAATCACGGAAAAAATGGAATTGGATCAGATAGGGAGAGGCATGAAGCTCTTAAATGAAGGAAGAGCGATGAAAGTGTTAATTCATCCATCCTGAGAGTCCCGAAATTCTCTTGACCCAAAGGAGGAGGACTAATGAGATTGAAAGACAAAGTAGCTGTGGTCACCGGAGGGGGAAGGGGCTTAGGAAGAAGCATCTGCCTTGCTTTAGCCAGGGAGGGTTCTTCTGTAGTAGTAAGCGATATAGATGTTCAATCTGCAAAGAAGGTAGCCTGCGAGGTTAAGGAGATAGGCTCGGAGGCTTTAGCTATAAGAACCGATGTAACCTCTGGGAGGGAGGTAGATGCTCTTATGGAAGCCGCTGCCGAAGATTTGGGCAGAGTAGATATTCTTGTTAATAATGCGGGTATCTGCTGGGTGGGAAAAGTGGAAGAGATGAGTGAGCAGGACTGGGATAGGGTAATGGCAGTGAATCTCAAGGGTACCTTTTTGTGCTCTAAGGCGGTGATAAAATTTATGAAAGGAAAAGGATGGGGAAGAATTGTGAATATGGCCTCGGCTGCTGGAAAAACAGGTGGACTTCTAGTTGGGGCCAATTATTCGGTCTCTAAAGCTGGAGTTATCTGCTTCACTAAATCTCTGGCTAAGGAACTGGCTCCTTATGGAATTACCGTCAATGCCGTAGCACCCGGCCTTATAGATACTGATATGACCAAATCTTTCCCTAAAGGGGCTGTGGCATTTACTCTCAAAAGCCTGCCCTTGGGGAGGATGGGCTCGTGTGAAGATGTAGCAAGGGCCGTGCTGTTCCTGATTTCAGAAGATGCTGGTTACATTACCGGGGAGATTCTGGATGTAAACGGCGGAATGGTGATGGACTAAAAAAAGGAGCTGAATTTGAGGAAACCGAAAAAGAGCTTCTTGGGTTACCGGAGAGAGACGGGAGAAGTAGGGGTACGCAATCATGTGGCCATCATTCCTTCCGTATCCTGCGCTGCTTCTACGGCGGGAATGATTGCTTCGCGGGTTAAGGGCTGTACGGCTATTTTTAATCAACTGGGGTGCGGCCAGGTTGACTTAGATCTTGAGCAGACAGCCAGAACCCTGGTTGGTCTGGGCAGAAATCCTAATGTGGCTGCTGTCTTGGTAGTGGGGCTGGGCTGCGAGGCATTGTCGCCCTGGAAACTGGCCGAAGATATTGCTCAATCGAGAAAACCTGTGGAAATCATTATTATTCAGGAGATAGGGGGGACTGTACGGGCGGTGGAGGAAGGCCTCAGGACGGCCGGGAAGCTGGTAGAGTTCGCCTCAAAGAGGAAAAGAGAGACCGTAGGGGCGAAAGAGCTGGTGATGGGGATAGAGTGTGGTGGATCGGATGCCACCTCGGGAATAGCGGCAAATCCAGCCGTGGGCGTAGCCTCGGATCTACTAATCGAGGCTGGCGGCACTTCCATCTTTTCTGAGACTCCCGAACTCATCGGGGCAGAACACATTCTGGTTAAAAGGGCAGTCGATGGTGATGTGGCAAAGAAACTCCTGGAGGTAGTAGCCAGATTTGAGGAGAAACTGAAAAGTGCAGGTCTAAATATGAGAGGGACTCAGCCCTCTCCGGGAAATATTGAAGGGGGTATTACTACCCTCGAGGAAAAATCTTTGGGATGTGTCCATAAGGCAGGTTCATCCCCCCTCCAGGATGTTCTGGAATACGCAGATGCAGTGGCAGGCAGAGGACTCTACTTTATGGACACCGGAGGATACGATATTGAATCGATTCCCGCCATGGTCGCAGGAGGAGCCGAGATAATAGTTTTCACCACAGGCAGAGGAACTCCTACTGGTGCCCCCATCGCTCCTGTGGTTAAGGTTACCGGCAATTCCAGAACCTACCGGAAAATGAAGGATAATATTGATGTGAATGCTGGCACCATCATTGATGGTTCTGAGTCCATTGAAGAGGTGGGACTCAGAATATATGAGGAGATCCTGGCTGTAGCTTCGGGAAAGCAAACCAAAGCCGAAACATTGGGGTTCATAGAATTTGGTATTAGTAGGGTTGGACCTAGCACCTAGTGTAGCGTTGATTCTCTGGCGGTGTCTTGTTTTTCCGGCAGCTTTCTCGGGAACCCCCCTTGGAAAGAAAAGGATTTTCAATGAACAGGAATATGAGGGGAGGAGCTGTGGTTCTTTCGCCTCGGGATAATGTAGCTACAGCTACAAGGGATTTGGAGACTGGTACCTCTGTTCCGCTTGGTGAGATGGAGAAGCGACACACTGTGGTTTTGAAAGAGCCAATCAGGTTCGGTCATAAATTTTCCCTTAAGCCCATTTCAAAAGGCACTGCTATCATTAAATATGGAGAAATCATTGGATTGGCCCGACAGGATATACCCGAAGGCTCTCATGTCCACCTGCACAATGTAGAGTCTCAGCGCACCAGCCACAGGGTAAAGCGATTATGCAGATCCCCCGCTATGAGGGAGGAAGTAAGGCACAAAAAATGAGCCGTGTATTCTTAAGAAGAATCAAGGATTACCGACAGCAGGGCATCCGTGTCCTCCTGGGTCGGAGGCTTATCAGAATAGATGTCAAAAACCGAAAGATTTATCTGGAAGGAAAGAAGATCTCATAAGGATCCAGAGGATCCTGGAAGAGGATGGAATTAAAGTCAATAGCCAGATGCTTACCAATCTACCTGGCGTTTATGCCTGTGGTGACTGTGCTGAGACCTCTGATCCGGTGACGGGAGAGGCTATCCTCATTATGCTCTGGCACAATGCCCGACGGCAGCAGGACTCTGAGCTGACAGGAACTCTCAGAATAGGAGGCTTGGATGATATCGAAAGTAAAACAAGCCGATAGGATGAAAAGGATTCACCTTTCCGGTATCAGGAAAGTATTTGAGAAGGTGGCAGAATTGGAGAGGAAAGGGGCAAAAATCACCCACATGGAGATAGGCAGGCCGGATTTCGATACTCCCTCCCACATCAAGGAAGCGGCGAAAAAAGCTTTAGATGAAGGGTTTGTACATTATACCGCAAGTGTGGGGATACCGGAGTTGAGGAAGGCTATTGCCGAGAAGCTATCTCGGGATAACGGCATCAGGATTGATCCAGATAGAGAACTCATTGTTACCCTGGGAGCCAATCAGGCAATTTTTCTTTGTATGATGGGACTCTTAAACCCTGGAGACGAAGTTCTGGTACCGGAGCCTATGTTTGTCTATTACGCAGATTGGGGTGAGTTTGCTGGAGCAAAGACGGTTTCTGTCCCTTTAAGAGAAGAGGAGAATTTCAGGGTCAGAGCCGAGGACATTGAGAGGTGCATAACTCCTAAGAGCAGAATGCTCATACTTAATTCTCCTCATAATCCTACTGGGGCTGTTCTGAACAGAGATACTTTGGCGGCCATAGCTGAAGTTGCTAAGAAATTCGACCTCTTAGTTCTTTCCGATGAGATTTATGAAAAAATGGTCTATGATGGGGCCAAACATTTTAGTATAGCTACCTTTCCAGGAATGACGGATCGGACTCTTACCATTAACGGTTTTTCCAAAGCCTTTTCTATGACTGGCTGGAGACTGGGATATGTGGTAGCTAATCCTGATCTTATGAGCGCTCTTCTCAAAGTGCATCAGCATACGGTGGTCTGTCCCGTTTCCTTCGCCCAAAAAGGGGCGGCGGCTGCCCTTACCGGACCTCAGGGGTGTGTGGATAAAATAGTGAGAGAGTTCGACCGGAGAAGAAAGCTGGTCATAGACCGCCTAAATGAGATGGAAGGGGTGAAGGTGGCGAGGCCCCAGGGAGCCTTCTATACTTTTCCTTCCATTAAAGAGACAGGGAGAAGCTCCCAGGAGATAGCCGACTATCTTCTTGAAGAGGCAGGAGTGGCGGTGGTTCCCGGTTCTGCTTTCGGGAGCCTGGGCGAAGGCTACATCCGCATTGCCTATTCTACTTCCTATGATGATCTGGAAGAAGGACTTAGCAGGATGAAGGCTGCTCTGGCTAAACTTCGCTCCTAGTGAGCTAGGCTGGCTCGTAAGATGACCAGAGAAACTCTACGGTGTCGGTAGATTTCCTGATAGGGTCGAATCCTGCATAACGGGGCACATCAAGTATGCCCAGAAAGTTCTAACCATGTGGATAAAGCGAATTGAGAAAGAACACCATGGCCCGTATAGTAATTCCCGATGATTCTCCCCCTCAGATAAAAGGCACCAAGGCCCTGGAGAAGTTAGAAAAGTGGGGGGAAGTTGAGCTTTACAATGAGCGGGCTAGCTCTCAGGAGGAGTTTATCGGGCGTCTGAAGGGAAGGGAGGTAGTAGTCAATATTAGAGCTTACTCCAAGTTTACCCGTGAGGTGCTGGGTCAATGTTCTCCCTCTCTTAAGCTCCTTTCCGTTTTAGGCACGGGAGTGGACAATATTGATCTCTCAGCTGCCAGAGAACATGGCATTCTGGTAACCAATACCCCTGGCTTTGCTGCTCCAGCAGTGGCGGAGCATGCTCTTGCCTTAATGCTGGCTGCATCCCGGCAAATTACTCAGCTAGATAAACAGGTGAAGAATGGAGGGTGGCCCAGAGGTTTGGTGCAGCAGCTCTTTGGCAAAACCTTAGGGATAGTGGGTTTGGGAGCGATCGGGGGTCATCTGGCGAGACTGGCAAAGGGGATTGGCATGAAGGTAATTGCCTGGACTTTTCACCCTTCCAGGGAGAGGGCTGAAGAATACGGAGTTGAGTTCGTCTCTTTCCATGATCTATTCAAGCAGGCCGATGTCATCTCAGTGAACTTAAGACTCTCTGATAAGACCACTGATCTTGTGGGGAAGAGACAGTTCGAGCTGATGAAATCTACCGCTATCCTGGTGAATACGGCCAGAGGAGCTATAGTTAACAAACAAGCTCTAATAGATGCCTTAACTTATGGCAAGATCGCCGGGGCGGGCCTGGATACTTTTTATGAAGAGCCCATCCCCCCCGATGATCCTCTTCTTAAGCTCGAAAATGTGGTCCTGACTCCGCACTCAGCAGGAATGACCCCGGAAACTATCGAGAGAGGAGCCCAGATGGCAGTAGACAATGTTATCAATTTCCTAAAAGGAAGCCCCATTAATATGGTTAAATAGAGGAAGATGAGGATGAGGAGCATATGGATCCCTATGAGGAGAAGCTCATAGCTCGCTCTCTTTGTAGCAAGAAAGCTTTAGTTCGGGGGAGGGTGGTGGCAGTAATGGATGCAAAACTTTCCCACCGAGGTCTCCAATTGATAATATCCCCTACCCGAGCCCTCCTCTCAGGCGAGATTCATGAGTTGATAGTTACCGATGAGGAAGATACCGGACCGGGAAAAGTGGTGAATAGAATTGCCTATATAGGCTTTTTTGAATTGGGGAAGGGAGGGGTAGTGGCTAAAGGCGATAAGGTTACTTTAAAGAGAAAGACCATAGGTGAGATAGTCGGTTTTGACGAGACCCATGCCCCAAACCATCTCAATATTGTTATTAAATCTTCAAAGAGCAGGAGCGGAGAGGAACTAGGAGCTCAACTGGGAGACATGGTCACTATTGGCTCGGGCTAACTTTTACAAAAAATTCTATCCAAAGTAGAAGAAGAAAAGATGGTCGATCTTTCAGCGAATTAGTAGACATGAAGCTCAAGAATCTCTTGCTCAGCCTGAAGGGTTGAATGTATCCTTAAATGATTGCTCTGATCTTCTCTATTGAAAGGATAAAGCTATTCCACAAGGGTCCCTTTTCCTCTCTCCGTGGGTAAAAGAGTGGTTTTTTAGGCCACTTGACAAAAAAGGGAATTCCCTTGATAATTAATAGTGAAGTTAGATCTTTAACAAGAAGATTATCCTTGCAGAAATTTCCTTACAAGAAATCACTTCTTTTTCTCTGCTTTTCCTTTGTCATATCCAAATCGATAAAGCCGTCAAAAAATATGATGAGTTAGAAATAAGAATGGAGAGGAGGTGAAAAATTAACTTAGGACAAAGAAAGAAAATAACAAGTTGAAGGAGAAGAATGATGTTTAGTAAAACAAGATCTTTGTTGGTAGTGGGGTTCCTGGTTTGTGCAGTGACATTAATAGGAGTAGCTCCATTAGCACAGGCAGGTTCTCCAAAAGAGATTAAGATAGGGGTTCTCTTTCCTCTCTCTGGTGGGCTAGCTTCAACGGGAGCATTAATCAGACAAGGAGCTGAGCTGGCTGCTGATATCGTCAACGACAAATGGCCAAACTTAGATATCCCCATGGCTAAATGGGAAGGTATTCCGAGTCTTGGTGGAGCTAAAATAAAACTGATAGTGATGGATCATAGGTCTGATCCGGCCAGAGGAGCTGACTTAGCGAAAAGATTGATTGAGGATGAAAAAGTCGTAGGCATAATGGGATGTTACAATAGTTCTGTGACTAAAAGTGTGAGTACAGTTTGTGAAAGATACGGGGTTCCTATGATAAATTCAAACTCCACTTCCCCACTTCTAACTCGAAGGGGGTATAACTGGTTCTGGAGAACAACGCCCGACAATATAACTTTTACGGTAGACCTCTTCAAATTTCTTGAAGGTCTTGTTGAAGGCAAGGTCCGGGGAGTGGGCAAAATTCCCAGGGAAGAACTCGATGATCTTGCTATAGCAGGTGAAGAAACGGAGTATGGGACTACGGGAGCAGAGCTTCTAAAAGAGATGGCTCCTGAATACGGTTGCCGTGTGGTAAAATATATTCTTTATGCCCACGAATCACCGGATCTAACAAGTGAGAGTCAAGCGATGCAGGCTGCGAATCCTGATTGCGTGCTCTTTATACCTTATGTTTCAGACGTTATTCTGTATATGAGGACCTTTAGATCTCTGAGATTTTCTCCTCATATAATATGGGGACAGGATGCTGGTACGGTTCAACCTGATTTTGCCAGAGTTTTAGGAAAAGACGCCAATGGAGTTATCACTCGTACTGTATTTATCCCGGAAGTAGCCATAAAAGTGAAACCCATAGCTGCGCAAATAAACAACGTCTATAAAGAGAGAACAGGAGAAGATTTGAGTGGAACTTCTGCACGAGCCTTTACCGGAATACAGGCCTGGGCTTATGTGCTCGATAAGGCTGGCTCAACTGAACCCAAAGCAATTCAAAAAGCATGTAATGAGATTTATATCTCTCCCGATGATATAATTATGTTATGGGGTGGAATCAACTTTGGATCTACAACTCCCGATGAAAAAGGCCAAAATGTATTAGGCATGGGTATGATAGGGCAATGGCAATGGAAGGATGGAAAGAATGTTCTTGAAGCAGTATATCCATTTGACTACGCTACTGCCGATATGATTTATCCGTTCCCTGAATGGGAGTAGAAAAATCGTATGTTGATTAGAGGAGGCAGTTTCTACAAGGGAACTGCCTCCAATTTTAAAGCAGAGTGGTGCCTTGCCCTCCCCAAGGACGAGAAGCTGGGGTGGCGTTTTTCAGGAAAGGTAACCTAAGGGTCTCTTCAGGAGGTGCAAGCTACCCTTGATGAGTTGTTAAAGAGCAGACAAATTAGGTAGACTGTCCTCAGTTTTTAGATATACGAGGAGGTTTCTAAAGAGGGGAAAATGGCTTTAGCAGCAGAAATAACCGCTTCAGGCATATTGATGGGATCTATCTTCGCCCTTGTCGCTTTAGGACTAACCCTTATCTTTGGCGTAATGAATGTCGTCAACTTCGCCCATGGCGAATTCCTGATGATAGGAATGTACAGTGCCTTTCTGATTTCAACCTTCCTTTCTATCGAGCCATTGGTTTCCTTGCCTTTTGTGGCAGTGGTAGGATTTTTACTAGGCATCATAACTTATTATCTTCTCATCCGTTACCTTCTACGGGGACCTATGATAGCTCAGCTTTTCGGGACATTTGGGCTGATGCTATTCCTCCGTTATTTAGTCATGTTTATCTTGGGTCCAAATCCTCGGGTCCTTCACCAGGGGGTGCTGATAGGAAAAAGTGTTTCTTTGAGCTGGTTTACATTTGATATAAGCAAGCTGGCTGCGGCGGGATTCAGCATACTATTATTTGTGTTAGTTTCCTGGATGATAGAGAGGACGAAGTTAGGAAGGGCTTTAAGGGCTACTTCTATCGACGCAGAGGCAGCCGGGTATATGGGTATAGATACCGAAAAGATGAATGCTCTGGCCTGGGGGATTGGCGGAGCTACTGCAGGGATAGCGGGAGGACTGCTGGCTAATTTCTATTATATCACTCCCACCGTAGGGATGCTTTTCATCATGATTGCTTTTGCGACTGTTGCTCTGGGTGGATTTGGAAGCATCCGAGGAGCTTTCATCGCCGGTTTGATTGTCGGCTTAATAATGATGGTAGCCGGTTATTACCTGAGTCAAATAAAACTTGCCTTTGTTTATCTTGCTTATTTCCTAGTGGTAGTACTTAGACCTCGAGGGCTTTTTGGTTGGTAAAATGAAAGCTGTTGTTGGAGTATTAAAGGATACGTTTTCATTTAATGATCTCCCCCTATCTGAGAGGATTGCTTTTGCGGCTTTCCTTGTTTTTGTGTTTTTCTTCCCTTGGATTGTACATACCTCTTATCCCAGAGTGGTTATGATCAGGTTCCTCCTCTTCGCCATGTATGGTCTGGGTTGGAACCTTATAGGAGGTTATGGTGGACAAGTAGATTTGGGGCAGGCCAAAAACGTGGGGTTTGGAGCTTTCGCTACCGCTCTTATGATAACCTGGTGGGGTGTACCGTTTTGGATCACCGTTCCTGTAGGCATTACAGTTGCTGTGGTGGAGTCATTTGCTGTCGCCTATCCTATGTTCCGGCTCCGAGGTCATTACTTCGCTATCGCCACCCTTTGCGTCGCCTTGGTATGGCAAAAACTGTTCCTCTTCTGGGATTGGACCGGAGGGGCCCGAGGTGTGGAGCTACCCATAAAATCTGCTCCCAACTTTACTTATATGCAATTTGGTACCATTGGTTATCACTACTTTATTTTCGCCCTTTTTATGGCGGAATTCTTGTTTATGAACTGGTTCAGGAAGTCAAAAATGAGTTATGAGTTGCAAGCCGTCAGGGATAACGAAGATGCCGCGGCAAGCTTAGGGATCAATGTTACCTGGACAAAAGTCAAAACTTATCTTATTACCGCGGCTATGGGAGCGGTGGGCGGCAGCTTTTATGCAGTTTATCATTTGTATATCGATCCACGATGTGTTATGCAGCTAGATTTGTCCATCCTAATCGCCATGACGGCTATGGTTGGCGGAGCCGGCTCTATATGGGGGCCTATACTGGGTGCGGCAATTCTCATTCCCCTGGATATGTATTTGGGAGCTCTGTTAGGTGGGATGGGTTTCTACGGCATAGATTTCATAATTTACGCATTGATAATAATGGTTATTGCTGCTCGGGAACCGAGGGGGATCTGGGGTATTATTGAGAGGGCTAGAAGGAGAGGTTATGTTCTTAGAGGTTAAGAATTTATATAAGGAATTTGGTGGAGTGGTAGCCAACGCCGGTGTTTCCTTTGGGTTGGAGAAAGGAGAAATTGTAGGTCTTATCGGCCCTAACGGTGCAGGCAAAACCACTTTGTTTAATTGCATTGCTGGGTATTACAAGCCCACCAGTGGTAAAGTCTTCTTTAAAGACAAAGATATTACGGGCTGGCCAGCGCATCGGACCGCTAGATCAGGAATAGGTCGGACTTTTCAGATTATAAGGATGATGGAAAGACTAACGGTTGAGGAGAATGTAATGGTCGGTGCTTTCTGCCGGATCAATGATCGGGAAAGAGCAAGAAGAGATGCTCAGGAGATATTAGAGCTAGTAAATTTGGAAGAGCAGGCAAATGCACATCCCACAGAGCTACCCATAGCTACCCAGAAAAGAATTGAATTAGCTCGAGCTCTTGCTATCGAACCAGAACTCCTGACGCTAGATGAGATCGCTGCCGGCTTAAACCCTCTGGAGACCATACAGATTATTGATACTTTACGCAGGATACATAAAGAGAAGAACCTGACCCTTCTCTTGACTGAACATGTCATGCAGTTCATAATGAGGATTTCAGAGAGAATTATTGTGATGGCCGCCGGGAGAAAAATTGCCGAAGGATCACCCCAGGAAGTAGCAAGGAAAGAAGCGGTCATTAAGGCATACCTTGGGGAGAAATATGCTAAAGGTAAATAAGATTGAGGTTCATTACGGAGGGGTGCCTGCCCTCCATGAGGTATCGTTTGAGGTAGGGAAGGGGGAATTAGTTGCCATCGTAGGTGCTAACGGTGCCGGCAAAACTACTACTTTAAAAACAGTTGTTGGAGCCCTTAGCCCAGTGTCAGGGAGTATTGAGTTCGAAGGAGTAGATATTACCGAGAAAAATACTGCGGAGGTTGTTCGGTTAGGAATTACCTATGTTCCGGAGGGGAGGCTTATCTTTGGACCCTTGACGGTGGAGGAGAACTTGCTTTTGGGAGCCTTTACTACCAGTACGAAAGAAGAGATAGAAGAAAGAATGGATTATGTTCACCATCTCTTCCCCATATTAAAGGAGCGTTATAAACAAAGAGGAGGAACCCTCAGTGGTGGAGAGCAGCAAATGCTGGCTATTGGTAGGGCATTGATGTCCAGCCCTAAGCTCTTAATGCTGGATGAGCCCTCTCTAGGGCTCATGCCTACACTTGTCACCGAAGTCCTAGAAGTTGTGGCCAGGTTAAAGGAAAAGGGGAATACCATACTCCTGGTGGAGCAAAATGTTCGGGAGGCTTTAGAGCTGGCGGACAGAGGCTATGTTCTGGAGACGGGTCGAGTTGTCCTTGAGGGGGAAGGCAAGGATCTTTCCCGGGACCCACACATCAAAAAAGCCTACCTGGGTTTATGATCATGCACCGATTAGGATTAATTATTCCTTCTTCTAATAGCACTATGGAACCGGAATTTTATGCTATGCTGCCTTCCGGGTTTACTGTTCATACCGCTCGGCTGAGGCTTCGGGAGGTTACCGTAGAAGATCTTACTCAGATGGAGAAAAAGATTGAGGAGGAGGCTTTAAAGTTAAAAGATGCGGGGGTGGCAGACTTCTGGAGGAGAGCTTGAATGAGTTCCATAAGACAAATTGATTTGAATTGTGATATGGGAGAGAGTTTTGGTCGCTATAAATTAGGCCTTGATGAGGAGATCATCAAATACATTAGCTCAACCAATATCGGTTGCGGTTTCCACGCAGGAGACCCCCTGGTAATGAGAAAAACTGTAAAAATGGCTAAAGAAAGAGGCGTTGGTATAGGAGCTCACCCCGGATTTCCTGACCTGCTAGGATTTGGAAGAAGGTTAATGGATGTATCTCCCTTGGAAGTAAGAAACGATGTTTTGTATCAGGTTGGTTCTCTTTACGCCTTTGCCAGGGCGGAAGGGATCCAGCTTCAGCATGTTAAGCCCCATGGAGCCCTTTACAATATAGCAGCTCAGAATGAAGAACTAGGAAGGGCGGTAGCAGAGGCGGTAAGAGAGTTTGATAGGGACCTTATTCTGGTTGGACTGGCCGGGTCAAAACTGCTAAAGGTTGCCCAAAAAATGAGATTAAAGGTGGCCTCGGAGGTCTTTGCCGATAGGGCATATAATTCAGATGGGAGTTTAGTTTCCCGCAGGCTCCCCCATGCCCTCATCACAGACCAAAAAGCTGCAGTCTCCCGGGTAATTCAGATGGTCATGGAGGGGAGAGTTATCTCGGTGGATGGAGAGCCTGTAGAAGTAAAGGTGGACACCATATGCCTTCATGGAGATAGTCTCCAAGCCCTTCAGTTAGCCAGGACTCTTCGAGAAAGAATGAAAGAGGCGGGTATTTCAGTTGTTCCTATGGGGAAGTTTCTCTAACTTGGGCTAGTGTTTCTTTCTCACCTCAATGACACTCACTGCCTTCCCCAGTTCAAAGGAAGCTAAAGAGGCGACCTGAGGGGAACTGCGTTAGCAATCCTTGAATTTTTAGTCGCTCGTCCTCCATGAAATGAAGATCCTAAAAAGGCAAAGTTTCAAATGAAAACTGAGAAAGCAGTAGCAGGAGACAGGGCCTTATTTCTTAATTTTGCCAACAGAATCTCTCCCCAGATAAATAGAAAGGTTCATTTGTTAGCCTCCTTCATTGAGAAGGAAAAGGGAGAGGGGATTCTTGAGATAGTTCCCACCTATCGGTCTTTATGCATCTATTATGATCCTCTTAGGCTGACATTGAAAGACCTCAAAACCGCCTTGGACCAGATTGAGCATGAACTGGAAAGGGCTAAGAAGACTCCTCCTGCCAGAGTGCTGGAGATACCGGTAGTCTATGGAGGTGAATATGGTTCTGATTTGGGTTTTGTGGCTAGCTCCTCGGGATTATCGGAAGAAGAAGTCATCCAGATTCACTCGGGTAGGGATTACCTCATATATATGTGCGGTTTCAGCCCCGGATTTAGCTACCTGGGAGGCCTGGATGAGAGAATTGCTACTCCCCGCTTGAAGACTCCCCGGGTAAGGGTCCCCGCTGGATCGGTGGGAATCGCCGAAGAACAGACAGGAATATATCCTCTGGAGAGTGCCGGGGGTTGGAGACTTATTGGCAGAACTCCCTTAAAGCTTTTCGACCCCTATAGAGACCCTCCCATTCCCTTTGTGCCGGGTGATTATTTTCGATTCATCCCCATTTCTGAAGAGGAATACCAGAAGAAACTGGAGAAAGTTAGAAGAGGAGATTATAAGATACTGATCCATGATAGCCAACAAGGATCCTTTTCCTGTATTTGAGGTTCTGGAGTCTGGAGCTCTCACCACTATCCAGGATTTGGGGAGGTTCGGTTGCCAGAAATATGGGGTTCCTTTCTCAGGCGCCATGGATGATTTTTCTTTGAAGGTGGCTAATCTCCTGGTGGGAAATGACTCTAATGCGGCAGCTCTGGAGATAACAGGCCTTGGACCTAAGCTGAAGGTTTTGAATGATACTGGGGTTGCCCTGAGCGGAGCCGATTTTAATGCTGCTCTAGATGAGAGTCCCTTCAGAGGATGGAGGTTGGTCAGAGTGAGAAAAGGAAGCATTATCTGCATAAAAGAAGCCAGAAGAGGATTCAGGGGATATCTAGCCGTAACAGGGGGTATAGAAGTTCCTGAGGTTCTAGGAAGTAAATCCACCTATCTTACCGGGAAAATGGGAGGCCTTGATGGCAGATCTCTAAGGAAAGGCGATATTATAAATTCGTCTTCTCCAGAGGTCTCACAGGTCCGGATGCCCTTAAGATTCCTGCCAGAAGAATATGTTCCTGTTTTTTCCTCCCGGGTGGAGGTAAGGATTATAATGGGGCCCCAGGATGATTGTTTTGATGATGAAGGGATAAAAACTTTTTTGAATTCCTGGTATGTAGTTTCTCTTAATTCGGATAGAACAGCTTACCGTTTGACCGGACCAAAGATAGCTCATCGCCAGAAGGCGGATATAATAACTGATGCCATCCCCCAGGGAGCCATTCAGGTGCCTGGGGACGGTCAGCCCATTGTGATGATGGCCGATAGACCCACCACTGGAGGATATGCCAAAATTGCCTGTGTGATAGCGCCAGATATACTCAAGATTGCTCAGCTCAAACCCCAGGATGAAGTGCGATTCAGGAAGATAGGAATTGATGAGGCTCACGAGTTCCTGAAGGATAAAGAAACCGAACTTACCAGAATAAGGAAGGTTTTAGAGGCTCAGGCCACAGTCCTTACTCGCAAGAAGTACCAGGTGAGAGTAGGGGACGAGGTTTACCAGGTGCAGGTGGAGGAGATCCCTGACGAGTAAGAATACTCAATATCCATGAGAAGAAAATTTACTGTTACCATAAATGGCATAGCCTATGAGGTTGAGGTAGAAGAGTTGGAGGAAGTCCCGGAAGGTATTCCTCCTTCTGATGAGCCCTCAGGGTTGGTCCCTGCCGTGTCTAAAGTTTCTCCTCAGCCTCCGTCACCTTCCGAAGAAGCTCTTGAAGAAAAGGTAATCATTTCTGCTCCTTTTCCTGCCCAGGTTCTTTCCATAAAAAAAAATTTAGGTGATAATGTCCGGGAGGGAGAGGTTCTTTTAATTCTAGAAGCTATGAAGATGGAGATCGAAATCTCTTCCCCCAGGGATGGAATCATAGACGAGATTCTGGTGGAAGAAGGAAAGAGGGTGGAGTTAGGGGACAAATTGTTGACTGTGAAATAAAGAAAAATATCTTCCTCTAGAGGTCGCTTTATGTCTGGTTTAACCATCACCGCAGTTGGAATGGCTTTCACCTTTCTTGTTCTCGGAGCCCTGGTCATCCTAGTTATGATTTTAGGGAAGGTTGGTAGGCTTCTCTCTTCCAGAGAAATAGAGAAGGCTGGAGGAGGTAAGGAAAGACAGTCGCCGGGACGGGGAGATTCCGGCAAGACTATCGCTATTCTCTCGGCGGTCATGGCCACTTACTTAGGGAAGCTTCCCTCCCGGATTAGGGTAAGCTGCATTCGGCGGAAAAGTTAATTAAGACGAGATCTTATGATGCTTGAAGCCCTGAAAATCCTTTTAGGCACTAGTGGTTTGGCTAATCTAACAGCGGGAAATCTCCTCATGCTCCTTATCGGGGCTGTCATGCTCTATTTAGCCATTATCAAAAAATTTGAGCCTCTTCTCTTGGTTCCCCTGGGTCTGGGAGTGATATTAGTGAATCTTCCTCTTTCAGGAATAATGGAAGAGAGGGGTCTTCTTTATCTTGTCTATCACGCAGGAGTGGCCACGGAGCTTCTTCCTCTGATTATCTTTCTGGGAGTAGGGGTCTTGACGGATTTCGGCCCTATGCTGGCTAATCCCATAACTCTTCTTATCGGGGCGGCCGCCCAGATAGGACTGTTCG
>JAUVZN010000026.1 GCA_030602545.1 Candidatus Aerophobota bacterium | reverse complement strand
AAAAAAGGTAGAGAAGAAAAGAGATAAAAAGATGTTTTGTGTCTTGGCCCAAAAGACCCGAAAGTAAAAATAAAAGATAAACAGGTAAGAGAATAATCCTGATTAAAGTCAAACAGTTGGCATAGTTAATACTTTTGGCTGGGACCATATCTTTTTCTGAAGGACCTTTTCCCTCACTTTTCTTCTTCAGCATTCTACTTGAAGAGTGAAAGGCTGACAAATATTGCTCACCAGCCCAAACGCTACAACTAGCAATCTTTTCCTGAGGTATGGGAACATATGTCACTATTTCACGTGATTCAAATGGGGGGGTTGACAGAAATTTTTGGTATGTTATTATTAAGGCAGGATGCTTCATCCTTTAAACCGGTCCGGTGAGGCTGGTAAGGAGGAAAATAGAGTGCCGGAGTACAGAAGCGGAAATCTAGAGACCAAAGATAGAAAAAAGTTGCTTTTGTTGAGCCCTTCTTGCCTTGGCAAGAAGGGCTTTTTTATGGGAAGGGAAAAGAAATGAACCAGCTAATGGATAAAGAGGACATCAGACGTATAATTCAACGCCTTTCTCATGAGATTCTGGAGAAGAATAAAGGAACCAAAGATTTAGTGATTGTGGGGATTCAGCGGCGGGGAGTAAACCTGGCGGAAAGGGTAAGCAAAATAGTGGAGGAAATTGAGGGCGAGGCTCTTCCCACAGGAATTCTAGATATCACCCTTTATCGAGATGATCTTACCCAGATAGCTCATCAGCCTATTGTTCGAAACACCGATATACCCTTCTCTATCGAGGGTAAAAAGGTGATTCTGGTGGACGATGTCCTTTATACGGGAAGAACGGTACGGGCGGCTATTGATGTCCTGCTGGACTTTGGCCGTCCCCAAAAGATCGAGCTGGCTGTGCTGGTGGACCGGGGTCATCGGGAGCTTCCCATCCGGGCTGATTATGTGGGAAAGAACATCCCCACTTCTTCTGAGGAGATGGTGGAAGTCAAAGTCCAGGAGTTAGATGGGAAGGATGAAGTTTTGATTGTTAAAAGAGGAGGAGACTAGTCCTCTCGAAAGATTGTGTTTAAAGCAGGCATTTTTTCGAGAGAGAGCATCTGGAAAGCGAAAGAGACCGAATAGGAACAGCTTCTCAGGAGGTAAGGAAAGAATGAGTTTTCAAAGAAAGGATCTCTTAGGAATAGAGGATCTTTCCCCTGAGGAGATCATTTTTATCCTGGATACGGCAAAATCGTTTCGGGAGATTCTAGAGCGCCCCATAAAGATGGTTCCTACTCTGAGGGGGAAAACAGTGGTCAACCTTTTTTTCGAACCCAGTACCCGTACAAGATTGTCTTTTGAGCTGGCCGAGAAAAGACTCAATGCCGACGCTTTGAGTTTCTCGAGCGTAGGAAGTAGTGTGGCCAAAGGGGAAACTCTGCTGGACACAGCCAAGAACATCCTGGCTATGAAGGTGGACTGTTTTGTTCTTCGCCACGTAAGTCCCGGAGCTCCTCATCTCTTAGCCCGGGAGCTGGATGTTTCAGTAATTAATGCAGGAGATGGGGCCCATGAGCATCCTACCCAGGCTCTTTTAGATCTTTACACCATCCGTGAGAGAAAGGGACGAGTTGAGGGATTAAAGATGGCCATAGTAGGGGATATCACCAATTCCCGGGTAGCCCGGTCCAATATCTGGGGAATGGGTAAATTGGGAGCCGAGGTGAGAGTTTGTGGTCCCCCTACCCTGATTCCGCCGGATATTGAAAGGATGGGAGTCAAGGTCTTTTACTCCCCGGAGGAAGCTCTTGAGGGAGTAGATGTTATTATGATGCTCCGGATTCAGAAGGAGCGGCAGAAGGGAAGTCTCCCCCCTTCCCTTAATGAATACAAGGAGTTTTTCTCTTTGACCGAAGAAAGGTTAGATCTTGCCCACGAGGATGCGCTGGTTATGCATCCGGGACCGGTCAACCGGGGAGTGGAACTTCCGGCCAGGATTGCCGATGGGAGAAAAAGTATTATCCTGAATCAGGTGACCAACGGAGTGGCGGTGAGGATGGCCATCCTTTATCTTCTTTTGGGGAGGAGAAGATAGACAAAAGTCGAGTGATGCTTTTTGAGGAGGGAGGAGCGAGGTGGAGCTGGTGATTCAAGGCGGAAGGGTGATGGATCCTGCTAGCGGAAGGGATGAAGTGCTAGATATCCTCATACAAGGGGGAAGGATAAAGAAAATAGCCAGGGATATCCCTGGCTCAGGTAAGAAGATCATCGATGCTTCAGGGAAAGTGGTCAGCCCGGGCTTTATAGACCTTCATACCCATCTCCGTCAGCCTGGCCGGGAGGATGAGGAAACCATTGAAACAGGAAGCAGGGCAGCAGCTAGAGGGGGGTTCACTACCATCTGTGCCATGCCTAACACTGAGCCGCCCATCGACGATCCCTCTCTGGTAGAGTTTGTTTATAACGAGGCCCGAAGATGCGCCTTAGTGCAGGTTCTACCTATCGCTACCATCAGTAGAGGGAGGCAGGGAGAGGATCTATCCCCTATGGGTAGGCTGAAGAGGGCCGGAGCTGTGGGATTTTCTGATGATGGAGACTGGGTGACTGACTCTAATCTCATGAGGAGAGCTCTGGAATATGTGAAAATGCTGAATCTCCCTCTCATTTCCCACTGTGAAGACAAAACCTTGACCCAGGAGGGGGTGATGAACGAGGGGTATTATTCCACTACCTTGGGACTAAGGGGAATACCCAAGGAAGCCGAGGAGGTAGCAATTTTTCGAGACCTGGTCCTCCTGGGGATGACAGAGTCTCGGCTTCATGTTGCTCATCTTTCCACTTCTCGGGGAGTGGAGCTCGTCCGGGAGGCTAAAAGAGAGGGTCTCAAAGTTACCTCGGAGGTTACTCCCCATCATTTTACTCTTACCCACAAAGAGGTGAGGAGTTTCAATACCAACACCAAGATGAGACCACCTTTGAGAGAAGAGGAGGATGTGGCAGCTCTAGGGCAGGGTCTTAAAGACGGGACTATTGATATTATCGCAACCGATCATGCCCCTCATACCCTGGAGGAAAAAGAGGTGGATTACGTCAGCGCTCCCTTTGGAATCATTGGCCTGGAGACGGCCTTAGGATTAGTAATCAGAGAGCTAGTAGAAAAAGGGACTCTTTCTTTAATGGAGGCTCTGGGCAAGCTTACGGTTAATCCTGCCCGGATCCTGGGGATGCCCATAGGCCGGATTGAAGAAGGGGCCAAAGCCGATCTTACTATTTTCGATCCGGAAAAGACCTGGAAGGTGGAGGGAAAAGAGTTTTTGTCTAAGAGCACAAATTCTGCCTTCATAGGATGGGAGCTTCCGGGCAAAGTGGAATGGACCGTAGCAGGAGGGAAGGTGGCATACCAGAGTAGGAAATGAAGGCAATTTTAGTCCTAGAGGACGGTCTGGTTCTGGAAGGGGAAACCCTTGCTGGCTCAGGAGAAAAAAGATGCCTAAGCGGGAAGATATCAAGAAAATTCTCATAATTGGGTCCGGTCCCATTATCATTGGTCAGGCTTGTGAGTTTGACTATTCAGGAACTCAGGCTTGCAAAGCATTAAAAGAGGAGGGATACGAGATAGTATTGGTCAATTCTAACCCTGCAACTATCATGACTGACCCTGGTACGGCTGATAAGACATACATTGAGCCGCTCACAGTGGAAAGTTTGGAAAAAATCATTGAGAAAGAAAGACCAGATGGGCTTCTTCCTAATTTAGGGGGCCAAACCGGGCTCAATCTTGCCGCCAGCCTTTATAAGTCTGGTGTATTGAGAAAATATGGAGTTGAAGTTATTGGTGTTAAGGCTGATGCCATTGAGCGGGGTGAGGACCGCATTATCTTTAAGGAGACGATGGCTGGACTTGGCCTTCCAGTGCCGAGGTCCGAACCCTGTCATTCTGTTGAGGAAGCTGAAGAAATAGCGAAGGGGCTGAGGTATCCTGTTGTTCTCAGGCCAGCTTATACGTTAGGCGGAACTGGAGGAGGAGTTGCTTACAACGTGGAAGAGCTGAGGGACGTTGTAAGTAGGGGCCTTGCTGCAAGTCTTATTCATCAGGTCTTAGTGGAAGAATCTGTTTTAGGGTGGGAGGAGCTTGAGCTCGAAGTTGTAAGAGATGAGAAGAATCAAAAAATTACCGTTTGTTTTATTGAAAATGTTGATCCCATGGGTGTGCATACTGGTGACAGCTTCTGCGTCGCACCTATGCTTACTGTTCCTCAAAGTTTACAAAGAAAAATGCAGGAGTGGTCTTACAGAATAGTTGATGCCATTGGTGTTGTGGGAGGGACAAATATTCAGTTTGCTCACAATCTTGAAGACGATAGGTTGGTAGTGATAGAAATTAATCCCCGCACATCCCGTTCATCCGCTCTTGCATCTAAAGCAACCGGTTTCCCCATTGCCCGCATCTCAACAAAGCTGGCTGCAGGAATAACTATGGATGAGATTCCCTATTGGAAAGAAGGGACACTTGAGAAGTACAAACCCAGCGGAGACTACGTGGTAGTTAAATTTGCCCGTTGGGCCTTTGAGAAGTTTCCTAAAGCTAAAGATGTCATAGGAACCCAGATGAAGGCAGTGGGCGAAGTTATGAGCATAGGAAAAACGTTTAAAGAAGCACTTCAGAAGGCCATCCGTTCGCTTGAGATAAGAAGGTATGGTCTGGGCGTTAAAAGGTTTAAGATCCTTTCACCAGAAAAGTTAAAAGAAAAGCTGGCTGTACCTTCGAGTGAGCGTATATTCTTAATGTATGAGGCTCTACGTAAAGGTGTGTCTGTTGAGAAACTTTACCAAATGACCCATATTGGCAGATGGTTCATCAATGAGATAAAAGAGCTGGTGGAGTTTGAGGAAGAGCTGTCTAAATTCAAGTGGAATGATTTACCTGGCCAAAAGTTAGCCAAGGCAAAGGAGTGGGGTTTTTCAGATAAGTATTTGGCCGGATTTTTTAATATAAAGGAAATAGAGGTCAGGCAAAAGAGAATTGCCGTTGGAAAATATGGACGATTCGATGCAGTTCCTGTCAGTGGGGTAGAGAATGCGGCGTACTACTACTCGACCTACATCGGCGAAGATAAAGTGCCGGTTTCCTCAAAGAAGAAAGTAATGATATTAGGTGGCGGACCCAACAGAATCGGTCAGGGAATAGAATTTGACTATGCATGTGTGCATGCAGCCTTTGCCCTGCGTGATGAGGGTTATGAGTCGATCATGGTTAACTGCAATCCTGAGACAGTTTCAACAGACTATGATACCTCCAATAAACTTTATTTTGAGCCATTGACAGTTGAGGATGTATTAACAATCTATGAAAAAGAAAAACCAGAAGGTGTTATTGTTCAGTTTGGTGGCCAAACTCCATTAAATATTGCTCAGGAGTTGAAAGATAGCGGGGTGAATATTCTAGGGACGAGTCCTGAGAGCATTCGTTTTGCCGAAGATAGAAGACGTTTTAGAGAAAAAATAATTTCTCTCAACATCCCGCAGCCAGAAAGCAGCACAGTGCGTTCTTTAGAGGAAGCTGTCCAGATCGCCAACAGAATTGATTACCCTCTTATGGTCAGGCCTTCTTTTGTCCTTGGCGGCCGTGGTATGGAGATTGTATACGATGAGGGGATGCTCAGAAGATATGCCGAGGAAGCTATTCAGGTCAGTCCAGAATATCCAATGCTTATTGATAGGTTCCTTGAAAATGCTATTGAGAGCGAGGTTGATGCCCTTTGTGATGGGGACAAGGCTTTTGTTGCTGCTATTATGGAGCATATAGAGTTAGCGGGTGTTCATTCGGGAGATTCTGCCTGCGTTATTCCTCCCAGGACTATAAAAGAAGAACACCTAAGAACCATAGAGGAATACACTCATCAAATCGCAAAGGAGCTAGAGGTTATCGGCCTTATAAACATTCAATACGCTATATGTAATGGCAGGGTATACATTTTAGAGGCTAATCCCAGAGCTTCACGTACGGTTCCTCTGGTTTCTAAAGTCACAGGAATTCCAATAGCTCGTATTGCTACTCATCTAATGTTGGGTAAGAAACTGAAGGATTTTCCTGAACTCAAGAGGCAAAAACTTCCTTACGTTGGAGTTAAGGAGGCGGTTTTCCCTTTTAACATGTTTCCTGGGATAGACCCCCTATTAGGTCCTGAAATGAAAGCCACAGGGGAGGTTATGGGAATTGCTGACACATTTGGGCTTTCTTTCTATAAAGCGCAAGAAGCCGCTGGTTCAAAGTTTCCTGTGGAAGGGAATGCTTTGTTGACCGTTGCAGATAAAGATAAGCCAGATCTACTTCCTATAGCCAAGGCCATTCATAAACTAGGGTTCAACATTTACGCTACGGGAGGCACTAGCCGTTTCCTAAAAGAGCACGGCATACCTAATAGAGAAATAAAAAAACTATACGAAGGAAGACCTAACATTGTTGATGCCATCAAAAATAAGGATATCCACCTTATTATCAACACGCCGATTGGTCGCAGCAGCAAATATGATGATAGTTATATTCGTGTAATGGCGATACAGCACAAGGTTCCTTATATCACCTCAATGGCAGCTGCCCGAGCTAGTGTTGAAGGTGCTGAAGCCATAAAGAAACACAAGATCCTGCCAAAGTCTCTTCAGGAATATCATGGGGAAAGAGGGTAATTTGACTCAAAAAGAGTACCAGATTGCTGTTATACCTGGAGATGGGATTGGGCCGGAGGTGATTAGGGAGGGACTTAAAGTCCTGGGAGAAGTAGCCAAGAGATGCGGATTTCGGTTTCGCACCGCTCAGTACGACTTTGGTGGGGAAAGGTATCTTCGATGCGGCGAAACCTTACCCTCTTCGGCCCTGGAAGAACTAAAGGATATGGATGCCATTTACCTGGGCGCAGTGGGGCACCCCAGAGTGGAGCCAGGGATTCTGGAGAAGGGGATCCTCCTGAAGATTCGCTTTGGGCTGGATCAATATATTAACCTGAGACCAGTCAAGCTCTATCCTGGTGTCTGGACACCGCTTAAAGATAAAGGGCCAGAGGATATAGATTTTGTGGTAGTTCGGGAGAATACAGAAGGGCTTTATCTGGGAATTGGCGGATTAATAAGAGAAGGAGGAGCGGATGAGATAGCTATCCAGGAGATGGTAAACACTCGAAGGGGTGTGGAAAGATGTATCCGCTATGCCTTTGAGTATACCAGAAAAAGGAACAGAAAGAAAAAGCTTACCCTCTCTGACAAAGCCAATGTCCTTACTTACACACACAATTTATGGCGTCGGGTGTTCAAGGAGGTGGGAGAGGAATTTCCCGATATTGAGAGGGAATGTGTCTTTGTGGATGCAACCTGTATGTGGATGGTAAAAAATCCAGAATGGTTTGATGTCATCGTAACCTGCAATATGTTCGGCGATATTATTACCGACCTGGGGGCTATGATTCAGGGGGGAATGGGGATTGCTGCAGGGGGAAATATCAATCCCCAGGGAGTTTCTATGTTTGAGCCCATCCACGGTTCTGCTCCCAAATATGCTGGCAAAAATGTTGCGAGTCCCCTGGCAGCTATCTCAGCGGCTCAGATGATGCTGGAGCACCTGGGAGAGACAGAGGCGGCAGGATTGATAGAGGGGGCTATCAAGAGGACTCTTTCCTGCGGCAAGATCAAGGACCTATCTGCTCGCAGCGGCCTTAAGACCGATGAGATAGGCGACATGGTGGTTCAGTTTCTGGGCCAGAAGGGCTAATTTCTACACCTTCCCGTAGTATTCTTCTACTACCCGCTTTATATCATCATCCCCCACCCGGACAATGGCCATCTCTCTTCTGGCTGAAGCAGGAGAGTCGGCGGCGTGCGCTACGTTCATCATTACAGTCCTGCCGAAGTCTTTCCTTATCGTACCAGGGGCGGCTTCCTCAGGATTGGTCTCTCCCAGAACCTTCCTAATTTTCTCAACGGCTTCCTCTCCTTCGTAGACTAAAGCCAGGCACTTTTCCAGTCCTTCTTTTTTCCGCTCCTGGGGGGAGGCCTTCTGGGGGTCTCTTCCCGTCATAAACTTTATGATTCGGTTAAACTGATTATTGGCCTTATAGATCTTGAGCTCTTCGGCAATGGTCTTTTCTACCCCCTCAGGGACAGGAAAATCCAGGAAATCATCCAGGAAGGAGCGGATGGGCCCGATGAGCTGTTTTTTCATCTTCTCTACCAGTCTTTCTTTGATGGGCTCATAGAACTCTTCTGCTTGCTCGATCCCCATACGAATGATCCTGGCTCCGATGATGAAAAGACCAGTTTGCGAGAATCGGTCCATTATGTTGCCAGGCCGGGAACTAAGCTCCTGAAAACTGTCCGGCTTAATGAGAACCAGGGTTTTCTCCACCTTTGCTCGGGAGGGGTAAGAAATTACCTCCTCCAGCGCTCCCCCATCCTGAGCTGAATATTTTGCCCAGATCTTGACTTCTCTGATTGTTTCTTCTCGGCCGGTACCAATAAAGACTGCCGGCTCAAAATATTTGACCTTCCCTTCCTCTTCTATGTAATCTCCATAGGTTCCCCGGATGGTTTCTCCCATGGAGACGCGGGTGATATGCCCCACTATCCTCTTTAACTCCAGAGTGGCATTTTCTCCTTCCAGGAGAAGAAGTACTACTCGGGGAACAGGGCGGTTGCCAGAGGGAAGATAGTTCTGGAAAAGATAATCTCTGATTTGCTCCAGTATTTCCTTTTCCTGCTCATTTCCCGTCCGTCCAGAAAGGTAAAGAGCTTCAGCGTATTCTTCTACCAACTCCCGGCTGGGGCAGAACATACGGGCAGCTACCAGAGATAGATTTCCCCAGGAAAGAAGCCGATTTATTATCCCTCCCGTGCGGGACTTACGGATAGTGTACGGATTGATGAGAACATAACCAAGTTTCTTTTTCATGGATTAACTCCTTAGTTTGAGTTCAAGATAGCATAAACTCAGGTTCTGTCAATGAAAATTGGGGATGAAGCTTTTTAATTCTTAACAGTTACTGGTGGATGAAAAGTTTGACAGGCCAGGTGAAACCTGATAGCATTTTTGGGCGGCAGGGAGGATGAAAGATATGGATGTTGGGAAAATTGAACCCCGGTTTCTAGAAGATCTCATCTCCTCCATTCCTCAGGACAGGCGGGTCATCGTTGGTCCTCAGGTGGGGGAAGATGCGGCGGTGGTGGATTTTGGAGCCAATTATTTAGTTATCAAGACCGACCCCATCACTTTTACCTCCCATAATATTGGCTGGTATGTTGTTAATATCAATGCTAATGATCTGGCCTGTATGGGGGCTGTTCCGCGTTGGTTCCTTTTGACGTTGCTCTTGCCCTGCAAGGCTACAAAAGAGCTGGTAGGGGATATCTTTGATCAGGTGATCCTGGCCTGTAAGAGATTCGGCATAAGTTTAGTGGGAGGACATACTGAAATTACTCATAACCTGGATAGACCCCTGGCCATCGGTCAGATGATAGGGGAAGTTCCTCGAGATAGGCTCATACGGAGCTCAGGAGCAAGAGTAGGGGATGTAGTTGTCCTGACCAAAGGAGTTGCTATAGAAGGGACCCATGTTATCTATCAGGAAAAAAAAGAAGAACTGGACAAAAGACTCTCTCCCTCAATGCTAAAGAAGATAAGAAATCTTATTTACAAGCCCGGTATAAGTGTGGTTGAGGAGGCTCTTTTGGCCAGCCAGAGACTTGAGATTCACTCTATGCATGATCCTACTGAGGGAGGACTAAAGTCTGGCCTGTGGGAACTTGCCCATGCATCTCGGGTAGGAGTGAGAGTGGAGAAGGAGAAAATTTTGGTGCTGGAGGAAACTAAGCAGGTTTGTGAACTTTATGGATTAGACCCTCTGGGGCTCCTGGCCTCGGGTTCCCTGATTTTGACTCTGGATCGTGAAGAGGCACAGAGGTTATCTCGTATTTATAGGGAAAGGGGCATCAGGCACAGCATTATTGGAGAAATTACCTCCCCCCAGGAAGGGATGAAGATAAGAGAGAAAGGTCAAGAGTTAGAATTTGCAGTCGATAATAAAGATGAAATAAGCAAGATACTTTGAGGAAAGAGGGATCGCCGCCAGACCCCGATGCCGTTCTAAATTTGTCCCAGAAGCCTTTATGAAGGCCCGGGAAGTCAGCTCTGGAAGGTATGGGAGCGAGAAGTTTTCGGAGGATAGAAATTGTTGATCATTCCTGCCATTGACCTTAAAGGAGGAAAGTGTGTCCGGCTTGTGCAGGGAAAATTAAGTAAGGAGACCATTTATTCGAAAGATCCCACTGAAATAGCCAGAAGATGGGTCAGGGAGGGGGCCGAGCGGCTGCATGTAGTGGATCTCGATGGTGCCTTTCAAGGAAAACCGGTCCATCTGGAGCTGGTGGAGAGGATGGCTCGGGAGGTAAAGGTCCCTATAGAATTTGGGGGAGGAATCAGGGATTTTGCTATTCTTAAAGAAGTGCTGGAGGAAGGGATAAAATACGCCATCCTGGGAAGCCAGGCCCTTTCCTCGGACTTTCTCAGGATGGCCTGCAAGGAATTTGGCGACCGTATTATCGTTTCTCTGGATGCCAGAAGGGGTAGAGTTCTCACCGAAGGATGGGTTAAAGAGACTGGCGTAGAGGTCCGGGATTTGGCCAGAGACATTTCCAGAACCGGGGTGAAGACAATCATTTTTACCGATGTAGGCCGGGACGGGACCCTGGAGGGGGTGAACATCAACCTCATCAGAGATTTTGCCACCTCAGCTGGGGTAGATACTATTGTCTCGGGCGGTATAGCTTCCCTGGAAGATGTGAGAAAGATCCTTAAACTAAGACCTTTGGGAGTGATAGGAATGATTGTGGGTAAGGCCCTTTATACAGGTAGGATAAGATTCAGAGAAGCTATAAGATTGGCTAAGTGAAGCTGAATCTTTCAAGGAGCTTAGAAAGTGAATCTTCTTGGAGAGGTTAAGTTTGATTCTCAAGGCCTTGTTCCCGTAATTGTGCAGGATGTGAGAAATCTTGAAGTTCTGATGATGGCCTGGATGACCAAAGATGCTTTCCAGAGAACCCTGAGCACGGGGAGAGTTCATTTTTGGTCTCGTTCCCGCCAAAAAATCTGGCTCAAAGGGGAAAAATCCGGGCATCATCAGTGGATAAGGGAAATATGGCTGGACTGTGATGGAGATACTCTGCTCTTAAAGGTGGAGCAAACTCAGGCTGCCTGTCATCTGGGCTACCGATCGTGTTTCTTTAGAAAAATGGATAAGGATGGAAATCTCAAGCTCCTGGGAAAGAAGGTTTTTGAGCCAGCAAAGATTTACGGTGAAAATAGCCAGAGATGCGCCCATGAAAAGGATTAAATGGGAAAATAGACCCTTTCTCTTAGCCGTTTTCCTTTTTTTTATAATATTATGTACTTCGGGATATGGAGCCTCAACTTCTTCTCCTCTGATTCGGGTGAAGATCCTGCAAGATAAATCCAGGGTACAGGTGAGAGCCACGGGTAGCTATAGGATTCGAGCTCTGGACCTGGCCAGGGAGCGCTCTTTCCCATCTTCTCATTCCATACTTACCATAGAAGCAAGCCAGCAGGGGATCCGAGCCTCTGGTGAGATGTGGGGCGGTGAGGTTTTGATCAAACCGGAGGGAGCGGATTCTCTAATCAGGGTCAATTCGAGAAGATATCGTGGTCAGATTATTGTTCAACAGAAGAACTCTTCTTTAGAGCTAATCAATGAGCTTCCACTGGAGAAGTACCTGTGGGGTGTGATTAAAGCTGAGATTTCTCCCGACTGGCCCCGAGCCTGTGTCCTCGCTTTTACTATTGCTGCCAGGACCTACGCCTTCAAAAAATTGCAGGATCCTTCTAGTAGGACTACTGGTTATCATGTTTCCAGTGAACAGGACGACCAGGTTTACCGGGGGGTAGAGGGGGAGGATCCTCTCTCCCGGGAACTGGTAAATGAGACTCGGGGAAAGATCCTCACCTATCTGGGTGAGATAATTGAGGCTAGTTATCATGCCTGTTGTGGAGGATACACCGCCTCCTTGAGCGATGTATGGGGAGGGAAAGGGTATCCTTATCTTGTGGCTAAGCCCGATAATTTCTGCAAGAAGAGTCCCTATTTCAGTTGGGAATTTAAGATTAAGGTCGAGAAGCTAAGAGAGATCTTGAGGGAGAAAGGACCTATCCTGGGAAGACTCTATCGGATTAAACTTCTGGAGTTCGACCAAGGCAGGAGGGTAAAAAGACTAGAGATTGAGCATCAGGGAGGCAAGAGGGAGCTTACCGGGAAGGAGTTTCGGGAGGCTGTAGGTGGAGGGGATCTTAGGAGCACCTTATTCACGGTAAAAAGATGGGGCCCCTATTTTGTCTTTAAAGGTAAGGGCTGGGGACATGGGGTGGGACTTTGTCAGGAGGGAGCCAAAGTCATGGGGGAGCAGAGCTACACGTATAAGGAAATTCTGGAGTTCTATTATCCAGGAACATTGGTAGAGACTGTTTATTGAGTCAATTTCTTGACAGCATCAGAGGCATTTGATAACATATGCCTGGATAGGTAAGATGTCCTTAGAGAAAAAGGCTGTTTTAGTAGTAGCAGATGGGGTGGGGGATAGAGCACTGGAAAGTGGCAAGACCCCCCTTCAGCTAGCCAAAAAACCTACTCTTGATAAACTGGCCAAGGAGGGGTCCACGGGTTTGATGAGTACTTTGGGAAGGGGAATTATCCCGGGAAGCGATACTTCTCATCTGGCCCTTCTTGGATACGAACCTCATCTTTATTATAAGGGCAGAGGACCTCTTGAGGCTCTGGGAGTGGGGATGGAGCTAAAAGAGGGTGATGTTGCCTTCAGATGCAACTTTGCCACGGTGGACAGATCCGGCAGAGTAATAGACAGAAGAGCCGGTCGACTGCGGGACGAGGGGAAAGAGTTAGCAAAATCTTTACAGGGAATACGCATAGAAGGAATTGAAGTTTTGTTCTCTTCCTCTACAGAACACCGAGGAGTTCTCATCTTAAGGGGGGACGGACTTTCTCCTGCTATTTCAGACACCGATCCTCATAGTTCGCTTCCAGCTTCTGTTCTAGAATCAGTTCCTCAAAGGAAGGAAAAGAAGGCAGTAAAGACGGCCCGTATAGTCAACCAGATGGTAGAGAGAAGCCGGGATATTTTGTCCTCCCATTTACTGAATAGAGAGAGAGAGAAGGAAGGGAAGCTTCCTGCCAATATCATCTTAACCCGGGGGGCCGGTATCTACGAGAAGATTCCTTCTTTAAAGGAAAGATACGGATTTACCAGTTGTTGTATTGCTGGGGCTGCTTTATACAAGGGCGTGGCCAAGTATGTGGGGATGAGTATTCTAGAAGTTCCCGGAGCCACCGGAAGATTGGATACGGACATCGAGGCCAAGGGTGAAGCTTGCCAGAGAGCCTTGAAGAAGTTTGACTTTGTGTTTGTGCATATCAAGGGGGCTGATAATGCCAGTCATGATGGCAACCTGAAAAACAAGCTTTTGATGATCGAGAAAATTGATCGGCTGGTTGGAATTCTTAAAGATGAGGATGTTTATCTCATTGTCACTGCTGATCATTCTACTCCCCTTTCTCTGGGGAGGCACTCCAGCGATCCCGTGCCAGTGATGATTTGCGGCGAAGGAATCCGCCAGGATGATGTATCTAGCTTTGATGAAGTCTCTGCCAGCAGGGGTTGTCTGGGGCACCTTACCGGAATCGAACTTCACCGGATTATGGTGGACCTCATGGGTTTCGCACATCTGGTAGGGTCTTAGCGGAGAGGCTGGTATAAAGCCGGCTTCCAAGGAGGATCACAGCATGATAGAGGTTAAGGTGGTCAATGTGGCTATTGATGCTAACTCCAAGATGCCCGTTATCGTATTAAAAGAAAAAACGGGTGAGAAAACTCTTCCCATATGGATCGGTCTCTTTGAAGCCCAGGCCATAGCCCTGGCACTGGAGAATGTGAAACCTCCCCGTCCCCTCACCCATGATCTGGCCAAATCTTTGATCGAAAAACTCAAGGGAAAGGTGGACAGGGTAGTCATATCCGATCTTAGGAATAATACCTTTTATGCCCAGATATTAATAAAGAAGAATGGGCAAAGTATAAAGGTGGATTCCCGCCCGAGTGATGCCATCGCCCTCGCTCTTAGACTGAATGTTCCCATCTTTATTAATGAGATAGTCCTGGATAAGGTATCAATCGGCGGAAAACCCATTGGAGAGGATGAACTTGAGGAGTTCAGAAAAAGGCTGAGGGACCTCAAGCCCGAAGACTTTGGGACTTAGTTGCGTTCCTTAGAATTTCCCTTAAAGTAGGATTTATTAGCTGGTGGTTTGGAGAAGGACGCTTGCGAGCTAAGAGAGCAAGGGCTCTCTCGGAAAATAAGGCGAAAAATAAGAGGAAAATAGCCAAAATTTCACGAAATTACATTCCAAAATTGAGCTGCGTATCCTGTTAGTGCGTGTCAAGCCGCGGGAGGAGGGGAGGACATTTTCAACCTCTTGTGGTACTATAGTGGCCTCCAAGATGGGTTTGGAGGTATTATACACACCAAAGGAGGAAAAGGCAAGTTAAAAGCTAATTTATGGGGGTGATGAAATTATCCCTAATTAGTGAAAAGCTAAAGGGGGCGACAAATAAACAATGTCAAGGAGGTGATAGAAAAATAGGCGGGCTTGGTAATTTAGGTAAAGAGAGTTTGTAACTGGGAAAGTGTGGCAAGATAAATAAGGAGGTAGTTAGATGAGAAAAGGCAAAATAATAATACTTACAACACTGGTATTAGGGATTTTTCTAGGAATGGTTCCCATGAGTTATTGCACAGAAGGAGGAGCTCAATCCGGTATAGGGGTGAAAGTAGGTTACTTCATGCCGAGTGATAAAGATGTAAATGATATTTATGGAAGTGGATTAACCTTTGGAGCTGATTATCTTTACATATTCCCCGAAAAACCTTATGGAGCTAAATTTGGAATTAACTACTTTTCCAAAAGTAAATCCA
>JAUVZN010000082.1 GCA_030602545.1 Candidatus Aerophobota bacterium | reverse complement strand
TCAAGCAGACGGGGGGACTCGGTGCGCCTCTATTACGGGATCTTTTATTGCTCTGGTGGATGTGGATAGGTGGCTCAGGGAAAAGGGTATACTGAAAGAGTCCATCATCAAAGATTCCCTGGCTGCTGTGAGTACAGGTCTCAAAGAAGGGGAGAAACTGCTGGATCTATCTTTTCATGAGGACTCACAGGCCAGTGTGGATATGAATGTGGTCATAAGTGGCAAGGGGGAGCTGGTTGAGGTTCAGGTAACTGGCGAAGAGAAAATCTTCTCTCGCAAAATCCTGGACGAACTCCTTGATCTGGCCGAGACAGGGATCAGGAAGCTCACCGAAATACAAAAGAAAGTCATAGGGGAAGAGGAATGGAGCTGGTCTTAGCTACCCGGAATCGGGATAAAATAAGGGAAATCAAGCAGGTTCTAAAGAATCTAAATACCAGAATTTTAACCTTTAAGGACTTCTCTGGTTTTCCCGGGGTAGTGGAAGACAAATACACCCTGCGGGGCAATGCTCTGACCAAGGCCTGGACAGTGGCCCGTTTCAGCAAGAAGCTGGCTCTAGCCGATGACTCCGGGCTGGAGGTCGAAGCCTTAAAAGGAGCTCCCGGTGTTTTCTCTTCTCGCTTTGCCGGCGAAGGTGCTTCTTATGAGGACAATAATCGGAAGGTTCTTTCTCTTCTTGAGGGAGTTCCTCCTCACAGGCGCAAGGCAAAATTTCGCTGTGTTGTGGCTGTCAGCAATGCCTATGGGAGACGAAAGGTGGTGGAGGGAATCTGCGAAGGAAGGATTACTGAGGAGATTAAGGGCAGGCAAGGATTCGGCTACGATCCAGTTTTCCAGCCCCTGGGGTACAACAAGACCTTCGCCGAGATGTCCCCCCAGCTGAAAAATGAGATCAGTCATCGAGCTATGGCTCTTAAAAAAGCAAGAGTGGTTCTTGAGGGATGGCACAAAAAAAGAGTTATAGGGATCACTGGAAATATCGGTTGTGGTAAAACGACAGCGGCCAAAATGTTTGAGGCTCTGGGAGCTAAATTCATCTCCGCTGATGAGATAGGGCATCTTCTTTTGCAAGAGAAAAAAGTGAAAAACAGGCTCACTCGAATTTTTGGCTCATCCATTCTCGACAAGGATGGCTGTATTAAGAGAAAGAATTTGAGAGAAATAGTCTTTAGTGATAAGAAAAGTCTAGAGCAGCTCGATTCACTCCTTCATCCTCTCATCTTGAAGGAGGTGAAAAAGAATATTAAAACCTGTGATGATGGTATTATCCTACTGGAGGCAGCTCTGCTTTTGGAAGCGGGATGGGAATGCCTGGTGGACAAGATCTTAATAGTGACCTCCTCGCGCCAGACTCAACTCCGAAGGATAAAAAAGAGCACTGATTTTACACCTCAGGAGATTAGAGGAGTCATAGGAGTTCAGCTCCCCCAGGAGGAGAAAATCCGCCAGGCAGACTTTATTATTAGAAATGAAGGCAGTGAAGAGGAGATCCGAGAACAGGTAAAGAAAGTGTGGGAAATATTAGAAAAAGAGGACTGTGAGGCTCGGGGATAGTCTTCTCTTCCGGAAGAGAAGTTCTGCTTTTAGGCTCTCCTGAAGCTCGATTTTATCTTTCTCAAGGAACCTAGCAAACGTGGGATCTTCTTATCTTAAAACATAGGAATTGTCCTGAGGTGTTTCTTAAAGTGAGGGACTATATTGAGAGCTGATTCAGGCAAGGTAACCCAAATATTCAGGGAAATGGCCGATCTTTTGGCCATTAAAGGGGAGAATCCATTCCGGGTAAGAGCTTACGAGAAAGCTGCTGATGTCCTGGAACATCTCTCCGGGGACCTTCAGGATCTTCATAATGAGGGCAAGCTAGAAAAGATCCCCGGCCTGGGCAAAGGGATGTGTGAAAAGATTAGTACCCTCCTTAATACAGGTAGACTTCCCGCCTATGAGGAACTGAAAAAAGAGATCCCAGCCGGGGTAAGAGAGCTTCTTTTGATTCCTGAAGTGGGGCCGAAAACGGCTAAGCTTCTCTATGAGGAGGCAAAAGTTAAGAGTATTGAAGATTTGGAGAAATGTGTTAAGTCTCATAAACTGCAGCATCTACCAGGCATGGGAACTAAGACAGAGGAGAATATCCTGCGGGGGATAAGGTTTTATCGCACCTCCCGAGCCAGGATTCTCCTGGGGAAAGCCCTGCCTCTGGTAGAAGAGGTAATAGGGGAATTAAAAGAAAAGGCTTCTTCCTGGATTGAGAGAATTTCACCTGCAGGTAGTCTTCGTCGAGGCAGAGAGACCATAGGGGATATAGATATTCTGGTTTCCTCTAGCAGTTCTCATCCCCTTATGGAGGCTTTCACAAGCCTGTCCTGTGTGAGAGAGGTTCTGGCCAAAGGGGAAACTAAGTCCAGTATCTTAACTCATCAAGGACTGCAGATGGATCTGAGGGTGGTCTCACCAGACTCTTTTGGCGCTGCCCTTCAATATTTCACTGGCTCCAAAGCCCACAATATAAGCTTGAGAGAGAGGGCCATAAGAAGGGGTTTAAAGATTAACGAATACGGAGTATTTACCCAGGACGGGGAAGAAATAGGGGGAAGGGACGAGGAAGAAGTCTACGCCTGCCTGGATCTTCCCTTTATACCTCCTGAGCTCAGGGAGGACAGAGGAGAAGTAGATGCAGCACGGGAGGGGAGACTTCCCCAGCTCATCAGGGAGGAAGAAATCAAGGGGGATCTTCACCTGCACACTCGGGCCAGTGACGGTAGTGCCTCCATTGAGGAATTGATGGAAAAGGCTCAGGAAAAAAGATATCAGTACCTGGCCATTACTGAACACTCGGTTTCCCTTAAGGTAGGGGGAGGTTTGAGTGAGGAGGCTCTTTTAGCCGAGGTAAAGGAAATAAGGCAGATGAATTCTCATTTTGAGGACTTCAGGGTTCTCACCGGGACTGAAGTAGATATCAAGAAGGACGGAACTCTGGATTATTCGGATGAAGTTCTGAGGGAGCTCGATATTGTTGTAGCTGCTCTGCATACAGGTTTCAAACAGGACAGGGAGATTATAACTACCAAGGTGATTAAAGCCATGCAAAATCCTTTTGTTCGTGTCCTGGCTCATCCTACCGGTCGTCTCCTGGGGGAAAGAGACCCCTACGCCATTGATCTGGACAAGGTGCTGGAAGTAGCCAAAGAGAAAGATATCTGGTTGGAGATAAATGCTCAGCCGGAGAGATTGGATTTGACCGATATCTGGATCCGGGAAGCCAAAAGGAGAGGGGTAAAGATGGTCATCGCCACCGATGCTCATAATATTAAGGGGCTGGATCTCATCTCATTCGGAGTTATCACCGCCCGGCGGGGATGGCTGGAGTCAGCCGATGTTATCAATACCCTATCCCTGAAAGATCTCCTGAAGGTTCTCTTTAAGAAAAGGAGCTGAGATGAGAGTCGTGGATGCTCATCTGCACCTCATCACCAGGGAAATGATGGAGGAGATGGGGAATGAGAGGGGACTGAAGGAAAAACAGATAAGGGAGCGCCGAAGAAGGCTTAGACTCCCTGACTTCGAGCTATTTAACTTTCATACTACGGTCAGAAAGTGGCTCTCGGAATTTGAGCGCTACCACATAGAAAAGGGGATTTTTCTCCCCTTTGTCCATAATAGGGAAGAAATGATCGCTCTGGCCAAGGCAAGTGATAGATTCATTGGGTTTACCACCCTTGATCCCACTGGGGAAGATGCTGATGAGATCCTGGAGGAGGATCTTCAGGTAGGTCTGAGAGGGGTAAAACTCTATCCTGTCAATCGCTTCTTCCATGTCAATGATCCGCAGGCTGACAAAATCTATCCCCTGGTGGAAAAATACAAGGTTCCGGTGATGATCCACTTTGGACTGAACGTTGGGCCCGGGTCGAATCTTCTTTACGGAAACCCCCTGGATCTTCATCCAGTGGCGTTGAAGTATCCCCAAGTTAACTTCATCATTGCCCATTTTGGCTGTGGTTTTGCTAGAGAAGCGCTTTTTCTGGCATACCAGTGTCCAAATATTTATTATGACACCTCAAGCTCCAACGCCTGGATTAGGTATCTTCCGTACAAAACTACTCTCAAAGACATCTTCCAGAGATTCCTGGAAGCAGCTGGGCCGGAAAGGCTCATCTTCGGCACCGATTCCAATTTCTTTCCCCGGGGATATCGGTATGATATTTTGCAGAAGCAAAAGAGGATATTAGACGAGCTTAGAGTAGGGAAAGAGGAACAAGAAAAGATTTTTGGTGGAAACATTCTGAGGCTAATGAGCTTAAGATGAAACCTTGCTATCTTGACCTCTATGAGAGCGGTGAGCTCAACAGGCGGATTGAAAAGCTTAATGAAATTCTTACCGACTGTCATCTTTGTCCCAGGGAGTGTAGAGTTAACAGAGCTGAAGGGGAGAAGGAGTACTGCAAATCAGCCAGGGAGCTGATAGTCTCTTCAATTGGTCCTCATTTTGGAGAGGAGAATGAGCTGGTGGGGCGGGGAGGGTCAGGAACCATATTTTTATCTTACTGTAATCTTGGATGTCTCTACTGTCAGAACTTTGAGATCAGTCATCTGGGACAGGGAAAGGTTATCTCTACTGAAGAGCTTGCCAGAGGTATGCTTCACCTTCAGTCCATAGGTTGTCACAACATCAATTTTGTCACCCCCACTCACTTTACCCCCCAAATTGTGGGAGGAATCAAAATTGCTATTGAAAAAGGATTAAAGATTCCCATAGTCTATAACTGCGGTGGATATGAAGAAGCTCGGACTCTAAGGCTATTGGAGGGCATTGTGGATATCTACATGCCCGATGTCAAATACAGCGAGGCCGGCCCTGCTAAGAAATTCTCTAAGGCCCCCGATTATTTTGAGGTTTGCAGGGAAGCCTTGAAGGAGATGCACCGGCAGGTAGGGGATTTGAAGGTGAGTGAAGAGGGAATTGCCGAAAGAGGTCTCCTTATCCGGCACCTGGTTCTACCCAATAATCTAGCGGGAAGCGAAGCTGTTATGAGATTTATTGCTGAGAAGCTCTCAGAGGATAGCTATGTGAACATTATGCCCCAATATCGGCCTATGTATAAAGCCTTCCGCTATCCAGAGATAAATCGACCCCCCAGGTTAAGTGA
>JAUVZN010000054.1 GCA_030602545.1 Candidatus Aerophobota bacterium | reverse complement strand
GCGGAAATGGATTTAACGTGGCCGGGAAAATTCTTCCTAAGTACACTTTCCAGCTAGGAAACACTGAGAATCCTCAGTTTAGAATCTTAGTTATAGGAAGCACTCACGGGGGAGAGTCACGGCTAGCTAGAGCCATTTTAGAAGGGATTATCCAGTTAGCCCGCCCTGGTGAGACCCGCCGCCGACTTCTTGAGAAAGGAACTATCCTTTTGATCCCATAGTTGATCCAGCCGGCTTTAATAACCAGACTCGTGGAGCGGTAACTCGAGAGGGAATGGGAGTTAATGCTCCTCTTCTTGGTGGAGGATGGGCTCAGCCAGGTTTGCCCAATCCCTGGGGCTTGGGCGACAGAAATAGTGCTCAGGGAAGAAACAGTCTTGAGGCGCAGGATGTACTGACTCGTTCTAACCAGGTTCACTACAGAAAAACTCTAGGGAAAAAGGCAACCTGGATTTATGATGCGCACGAAACCTGTGAGTTTACTCACTGGCCAGATTTAGCCTTTACCTACGGAGGAGTCCTTCTTATGGCCCACCTTTATATTTCGGATAGCAGACTCGCCCATCTTAACCAGTTAGAGAGCTGTCTTGGTTGGTGGAGAAAACTTAAAAGTTTTATCAATGATCGCAATCCTTTAGAAGGAGCAATATATAGAGAACAACTACTCCGGCATGATCCCCTCATGCAGAAAATCGTAAGAGTCAGAAATAGAATAAAGGAACTGGGTCAGAGGACTATGGAAGAAAAATTTGACCGAGCCTTCCTTTTTCTTCCTCGAGTAGAACGAGATATCAGGATTGATGAGAGTATCTACATTGGCGGGATGATGTTTAGAATTCCTCAAATTCTGCTTGGACCAGACGTACTTGGTTTTGAGGGAGTAACTACGGAATCTTTTCAGCAGGATCTGGTGGTTCGAGCTAAGCAGACCTTAGCCAGCCTTGAGGCGCAACTGCAAGTGATTGGACTGGGGTATAAGGGAAATAAAAGAGATGATTAACCATACAATCGAGTATTTCAAAATTCCTCATCCCCTTGATAAAAACAAAGGGGGTATTGTTATTTCTGATCCAGGGAGACTAAGTGAAAAATGCTTTAAGGCCTTCCTAGATGACAAAAAATCCAGCGGTCCAGCCGACCTTCCTCGAATTTCAAGAGTCCTCCTCAGCCCAGAAGAAGAAGCAGATCCAGAAGATGTCGATCTAGTTAAGAGATTTGAACACAATGCTGAAATTCAGGATTCTCATTTCTGGGGTATCTACAAACTCAGAATTTTCTTAAGGTTTACAGCTGCCTGTGGAGTAGGTTACTTCATTTACTGGACAATCTTTAATTTCCCCTGGTTTTGGGTTCCTGCAGGCCTTGTATTGGAAAATATTCTGGGAGAGACCGTGGGTAAGATTTTTCAAGGAATTGTCATTGCTTTGGTTCCCGCCCTTTCTTTCATAAAGAATTTCATAGGTGCCAAGAGATGGGGTCGAGCTAATTTCCGTTCCCAATATACCAAGATTTATGGCCAATTTGGTAAGAGCTCTCGGCAGTATTTCGTCAAAGAAGTAAAAAAGTGCCTAAAAAATATTCAGGTACCGGCCCAAGAAGGAAAAGTCCCTATAGAAATTGGTGCCATACAAAACATTTTGGAAGAAATTTTAACCAAGCATCAAGTGAGCCTTGATTTTGCTCAGGATTGGTGGGGGCGCTTTGAAGAAATTCTTGAAGATCTTAGCCAAAGAGCTAGAAGGGGAGAGTTTCTTGAAGGAGCAATAATCAAGCTTGACAAGTTAAGAAATGATTTACTTCTTCACTACCTGGAAGGTTTTCAGATGGTTCCCCTCAAAGTAGCCAGACCAAATTTATCTGGGGAGGAGATTTTTCCCACTCTTGGTCATAATTTTGATTTGGCCTTAAGCATCTTAGCAGAAGGTTTTAGAGAAAAGTCAAAGAATCTAAAAGATTTTTTGAGTGAGACGTCGAGGATACGCGAACAAGTCTATTTCAAATTCGATTCTTTAAAGAAAGCAAAAGAAAAAAAGGAAAGGTTAAGGCTTTTAGAAAATATTGAGGAGGGATTTGAGCAGTTAAGGAATATTACGGGAAACTTTCATTTTGGGGACAATCCATATGTTCCTCATGAAATAGGAGAAAATCTAAGTGATTTTTATGACAAGCTCTATCGTCTCTTTGGGGAGGCAAAACTAGATATTCTTGAAGGGGAGAAAGCGGTCAAAGGAGTTCTTTTCAGGCGTCTTAAGATAAGGACCGAGCGCCAACAGAGAAAGAGAATCCAGGAGTTGAGGTTAAAAATAGAGCGTCTCCTCTGTCAAGGAATAAGCACAAAGGAAGTTTATGAGAAATTTTCTCATTCTTTTAGTTTTTTTGGGGCAAGCCTTAAAGGAAGCCTTGCTTTTTCCGGCATAATTCTATTTGCTTTTGCTTCTCTCTTGAGCTTCAAAACATTGGGGCCAGATGAGGTTCTTGTCACTACTTACTTAAGATGGGGAGTGAAAGAGACCATTACCCAGAAGGCTCCTATTTTCTCAAGAGGAGTCAAAGTATATGAATTTGGCGAAGGTTTACCCATTTTCCCCGATAAAGAAATCTTTTGGCAAATGCCTCCTCCCTTGGTGTATACTCACAAAATAGACCTCACTCAACCCCAAAAATTTGAGGCTTATATGATATTTAGAGCCCCGATCGATACTTTGTTTAAGAAAGGATTAGGCTTCTTGGCCGGAGCATATGGAGGATATTTCGAGGTAATCGAGATTAGCTTCGATTTTGTTCCCAAAGATAGAGAAGCCTGGATTAAGTATGACTATGACGGAAAAGGAACAAAAAGGCTGAGAAGGGATATTACTCCCATAGTTGATCAGGAATGGAGAGGAGAACTTTTTGACTTTAGCAAAAGTCCTTTAATAGATCTTGAAAACGAGGAAGAAATGGAAGAAATTTTCTCTGGCTCCTATTTTCAAAGGCTTTGGGATGAAGGAAGAATGGAGGAGATCATAAAGTCTCAGATTTTTAGAAGTCCGATAATGACTTATCAGTATGGGACATATTCGGAGATGATAGGTCCGGGTATAGATTTGATTCTAAGAAGTCTAGAAAGAGACGAGACAAAGATTAAAGATAGCCATCTTACACAGGAAGAAAAAGAAGAAAGACTGGCTGAAATTGAAGAGTTTAAGGGTTGGGTTGAAGAAACAAAAGAGGATACCCTGGAAATGATCAAGGAGGAATATGATGTCTTGAGAAAGCATCCAGATAAGTTTAGGAAGTACTTATCTGATCCTGAAAGTATCTCTGAATTAAGAGGTTTCGAAACTGCCTGGTCTGCCATTCAAAGGATAATACTTCACCAATATACAACTGAGAAATTAATGAGAATCATCAAGGGAGAATTAGGACAAGAAAAGAGACAGGAGCTTCTTCAGATGTTGGCGGAAATAATTCAAGAAAATCCCTATTTTTCCTCTCTTATTGAAATAGGAGATGTAAGAGCCAAGGTGCTCTTTATGGACTCTATGAGCTATCGGAGCTTTGTCTCAGAGATAACCCAGGAGGTTATATAGAAAAATCTGGAGGAGGTGAATAAAGATGCCTGGTTGGTCTGCAAAAAGTAAGCATATGAGAAGAGTGGTGCTCGCTATTCCAGGATTTAATCAGGGTCGAGGAAAAAGAGGTGCCTGGTTTGCCTGGACCCCGAAGACTGAGGATTTCTTCAGAAGATTTTATCGAGGATGGTATACAGTGAAGTATGAAATTTTTGAGCCAGAAAGTGAATTTCCTCTTTCTGATGGTGAGCTGCACCATTTGACTCAAGAGATCATTTCGAGGGAGCATGCGTATTTTAGTTCTCTTTACTTTCAAGAGGCCCTCAGTGGGAGAGGGAAGAGCTTAAGAAATGAGGGTCTTCGAGGACTCTTTCTCTATTTAATGCTGGTTCTGGCCCTTAAGTTCTTTTGGATTATCATTCTCCTTCGTCCCCAGACCCTTGTGGCTAATTTCATAAATTATCTTCACTTAAGGATAGTAGGACGAACAACAAAGACCATTGCCTCTTTCTGGCAAAGAGGAGAAGAGACAGAATTAGCAAAAGCCTTAAATGAGGCGAAAGAGATTTATAGGAGGTTAGATAGTGATCCCTCGCGGGCTGAACCTTTGCGTAAGTACCAATATTTGCGAGATTATTTCAAGAAGAGACGGCGGGAAGAGAGAAAAGAAAGGAAAGCAGAAGCGTACGAATTAGTGGAGGAAGCCTACCGGGATGTGATCTCTCAGCTCACCGGTGATAGTCTTCTTTTGAAAATTGTTCCCAAGGGAACAGGGGAAAGGATAATCAATTTTTTTCATATCACACTGAGGCTGCCTTATCCTGACAATATCTATGCCGTAAGGAATCTCTATCAAAATTTATCTTTACTCAGCAGTATTTCTCAGAGTAAAGTGATAGGAAGGACGGGGAGAGTGGATGGTAACAACTTAGAGATGTTTCTTCTTCGGACTAAAGCTGGAGGAGGTATAGTTATTCCCTGTCCGGGAGAGAATGTTCTCTCCCTTGTCTTTCAGGCGGAAACCTTTGAGAATATTCAAAGAAGAAATCTTCCCCTCGAAGCAGTGCTCTACGTGGGCCGAGATGAAGAAAAGGAAGCCTTGCTTGGTTTCAATTCCACAAACGCAGAAAAGCTCGGCTCCGAGAAAATGAAAGAAACAGGGATGCGGATCCAAAACGCTCTTTTAGATACTTTCCGACAACAAGATTCTCTCATAAGCTACTATTTTAGAGAATTACCATCTGTTTATGGGAAGTGGATGTGGAGAGACCCTATGTATCTATGGTACAAGCTGGTGCATCTCGGTTTTCCCTGGCTTTTTGTTTCCCGCGGGGTTCCTGGTATGGCTATTATTGCTTGTACTTGGATTTTCTGGGACTCTTTGTGGAATTCCCAACGAGCAGCGAGATGGCGGGACTATTTTCAGAATCTTCTAGAAGGAGTGGATAAGGCCTATCATAATATGAACTTGAGAGTAATGGTCCATTCTGGTTTAGGAGAGGTGAATGCTGCCATCAGGGCTGGTGGTTCCGAGAGTTATCGAGATGTCCTGGAAAAGATCGAAGAATATCATTTCCCTAGGAAATTTAGGGATATGGTCTTGCTCAATAGCATCACCATGGAGACCGCTCAGCTTAAGGATTTCCAGAGAGAGGCAAATGATTTCACTACCTTGCCCATTCCTACCTTCTGCTATGATAAAACTCAAAATAAAATCAAATCTTTAGGAGAAGTTCTGGAGTAATTTCCTAAAAGGCTTTCCCTGGTCAGCCACTCAAGCTACGGAGGATACAGAATGGGACGTTTACAAACCACCTCCCATCCCCTTTGTCCGGTGGCCCGGGGAGCTTAAGGAAAATAAATGCTAGGAAGACTTACTCGTCCTCTCCAGCTACAGGAAACCTAAGGTAGAAAGTAGTTCCCTCTCCTTCTTTACTATTTACCTCTATCCTCCCTCCATTAGCCTCAACCAGCCTTTTGGTTACCGTCAGCCCCAGGCCTATCCCTTTCGATTTAGTGGTAAAAAGAGGTTGAAATATCTTGTCCAGGTTCTCCCTAGAAATCCCCTCTCCTGTATCAGAAACGGCGATATTCAGATGCTTTTGCTCTAAGTAGGTTCTTATGCTGACCTTACCTTCCTTAGGTATGGCCTGGATAGCGTTGGAAATAAGATTCTGAAAAGCCTGCCTTATTTGAGTTGCATCCACCTTTATTTCGGGAAGATTCCGTGAGAGATCCTTGACTACCTTAACCCGCCGAGGAGGTCGGCGGTTCCTCAAGCTCGCCCTAGCCAGATCATTAACACTGGCGGAGGAAAACTCAGGTTTGATTTCTCTAGTAAAGTCGAGAAGCTCTCTAACGATGTAGGAAGCTTCGTCTAGCTGCGTGTCCATAAGATCCAGGTGCCTTCTGGCCTTTTCTTTGTTGGAGACCGCCTCTCCTAACAAATGGAGAGAGTTCTTCATAACCGCGAGTGGATTTCGAATCTCATGGGCAAGTCCTGCCGCCATCTCTCCCATAGCGGCAAGCCTTTCCTTTCGCAGAAGCTCCTCTTGAACCCTTTCCAACTCCCTGGTTCGCCCCAGCAGCTCCCGATTGCTCTTTCGCAGCATATCAGAAAAGACAGAACTGGTATATCCTGCAAAAACAAACACCCAGATGACAATCAGGCTGCTCACCGGAACAAAGGGAGTATTCCGATAAAGGCCCAGGTCAAAAGTAGCGAATATGCGCCGATGCGATAGAACCTGATAATAGTCCAAAAGAACCGGCAATAGATAGTAAAGAATTGCCACCAAAGTAATAAGACGCCCCTCTTTTCTCCCCAGGATACTGTTAGCGTAAATAATGGGAAAAATGTAAAATATAGCACCCATCCAGCCTCCCAAACCCAGAAAATATAGAAGAAAGGTCAAAATCAGCATCTCCAGGAGAAAGTACCTTGAGTAAATCATCCTGATCATCTTTACACTGGTTTGCCCGCCCACTAAGAGGCCATAGACAGAGCTGACGCCAATCCAGAAGATGATTAGGATGATAATACGGTTGGGTAAGGGAAGTCCCCATCCCCACCGGGCAAGACAAATAAGGGCGAGAAAAACTAAAAGAGCTGTTGTCCTCATTTTGTTACCACGTTTGATCCTGGCTTGGATCTCCTCAAGCTCAAATTCTGCCTCAGGCATTTTGTCTCTCCTTCATTCGAGTAGGAACTCCCTTGGTAGACTGCATTGCCTTTTCACAATTTTACCAGAAAAGTAGGTTTAGTCCAGCAAAACTTGAGTTTTATCCACCCACCTAGCAGGATGGAAAGCGTGCTTACATTCCGGTCAGATCTTACCCGCTAAGGACCAGCTTAAATTGACAAGATTTAGGTTTAGTGATAATTATGATAAGAATAGATAGAAGCATCTGAATTCCAGACAAAGACAATGATTAAGAAACAAATAAGAAGTGTTTCTTCAAGACGAAAATATTTAGCGCCAAACGACATAGGATTTCTGAAACCCAAGATATTCAAGGACAAGCACTACTCTTGGTGCCTTGTTAGAATTCGGCCCTTAATTTAAGCGAGATACAGCGTGGATTTTCAGGATATTATCATCAGTTTGGAAAAATTCTGGGGAAAGCAAGGCTGCCTTATCTTCCAGCCCTACGATGTGGAAAAAGGAGCCGGTACCTTTAATCCGGCTACCTTTCTCAGGGTTGTGGACAACAAACCCTGGAGAGTAGCCTACGTGGAGCCTTCACGTCGTCCCACCGATGGCAGGTACGGAGACAATCCTAACCGACTAAGACTTCATTACCAGTACCAGGTTATCATCAAGCCCTCTCCCGACGATATCCAGTCCACCTACCTCAAAAGTCTAAAGAGACTCGGTATTGATCCGCTGCACCACGATATCAAATTCATTGAGGATGATTGGGAATCCCCCACTCTGGGAGCGTGGGGAGTGGGATGGGAAGTAAGACTGGACGGAATGGAAATTACACAATTCACCTACTTCCAGCAGATGGGGGGTCTCGACCTAAGACTTATCCCTGTGGAGCTCACCTACGGGCTGGAGCGAATTGGAATGTGTCTTCAGAGAGTGGACAACGTGTTTGATCTTCGCTGGAATGACACGGTAAAATACAAAGATGTCCAGCACGAAGCTGAGGTACAGTTTTCGCGGTACAATTTTGAGGAAATTGATACCGGCACCCAGTTGCAGCTTTTCGCAATCTATGAGGATGAGGCAAAGAGACTGCTGAAAAAGGGGCTTTACCTGCCCGCCTATGACTACGTTCTCAAATGTTCCCATACGTTAAACCTATTGGATGCTCGGGGAGCTCTCGGAGTGACGGAGAGAGAGCAATTCATCAAAAGGACGCGCTACCTGGCTAACCAATGCGCTCACCTTTATTTGGAAAAAGAGGAATCCCGTGTCTAAAATCCTCCTTTTGGAAATAGGAGTGGAGGAGCTTCCTCCCTTGGCCGTGGGAAAAACTCTCACCCAACTGAAAGCCCAAGGGCAGAAGCTCTTTGATACCTCCCACATTAATTATGAGAGGGTGAGCAGCTTTGGCAGCTCCAGAAGGTTGGTCTTCTGGGTTGAAGGAGTGGCAGACAATCAGAGGGACAGAACTGAGAAAGAGATGGGGCCTCCCAGGTCCGTAGTCCTCACCCAAAG
>JAUVZN010000056.1 GCA_030602545.1 Candidatus Aerophobota bacterium | reverse complement strand
TTTTAGGTCGCAAATTTCGACCTTTGCGTATACGCAGTATCATGAACTTCGGCAAAGTATTCCTCCAGTTCATCAGCTATCCTGAAGTGTGGCTTGATAATGTTCGTTGCCGGAAATCTAGCTTAATCACTCCATAGCTTTACCAGGGTAGGGACAAGCAGGCTGTCAACAAATTGGTATCCTTTTTCGAAATCTTCTGTAGTGATCACTCTATTCTCCATGGAAGCTTTCCTGAAGGCGTAGGTGAGAGCTATGGTATCCCGCCTCAGCTTTTGCCTTAAATCTTGAGTGAGCTTTCTTGTCTCTTGAGCAAGCTCCTTTTGTGTTTGTTCCATGCTTCTTTGTGCTCTTTCCACGCTAGAAATTGCAGTTTGGGAGATCCTCAGGGCTCCAAAGAAAATGCTTGCCGCCAATACCCCCAAAGCGAGAATAATACCCAGATTTCCCCAGTTTATTTTCATTTTTGGTCCCTCCTTCCCGGTCTAGTCTACCTTGAATTTCTTTTATTCAGATCAGGAGTCTCTAGCGTTCCCTTTCAAATACCTCTAGAGCATGCTGGAGAGCCGGCTCTCCAGAAGCCACCGTGCTAGGGAGAACTCCTGGCTATTCGACGCACGAACTCAACAGTTTTTTCTCTGAAGCTGTTGTAGGCGTTGGTGAACTCGGTCATAGTCTTTACCACGGATCCAAAGATAGGCCATTCGGTTACCTTAAGACCCCCCACGCCAAAATCACCTTTGACCCCTACCCTGCTGAGTTTCTCTGTAAACTCAGGGGTCAGTTCATAGGCTCTGCGGAAGTCTGACAATTTCAGCAGCCTGGCCAGAATTTCCGAGTTATGATCTTTTAGGATGGCATCTTCGAAATCTGATAGGTTGAATTCTTCTTGACAGGAAGCTTCCAGAACACTCTGCTGATGGTTAGGAAACTCGGTATTGGTCATATTCTTCCTTGCCAGCGTAAAATAAGTGTCATTTGGTTTCCTCTTGGAAGCTGGGAGAAGGTCAATCTTATCCATAATCTCCTCCGCCTCAATGCTGGACAAGCCAAATTGTTTCTCAAGATAGCTCAGCCACCCGGCTCTATTTTCCTGGCTGAAGAAGATTTTGTAGACCCTCTGGGCCACCAGAGTTCCGGCATACCCAATGTCGCTCTCCAGATTCTCAAGGAAGGCAGAGGTCGCCTCATTGGAGTGACCATAGATCTTGGCCTCAGCTATGGCTTCTACAAAAGCTGGATTAGTTAAGGACTTTAGGTACTTGTAAGAAGAGATCGTTCTTACCTTCTCCTCAAAAGAGGAAAGCTCTTCCAGCTCCTCAGCGGCACCCAGCCTTTGGGCAAGCTCCTTTAATAGTTCCTGCCGGTCTTTGGTTTTCCCCAGTGCTTCGGTAAGGAGCCTTTCAGCTTCCAGGTCTCGAAGGTGACTCTCCAGTCGGCCGCCCATGTTGGTCTCATAGGCCTGGGTGATGGATATTCCCATCTTCAGGGCGGCTGCCATTCCTTCCATAGCTGCCATAATGAGGGTGACCTCCTGGGATACAGTGTAGGTAACAGTATTGTTGGTACCCATCCCCAGACTGTTCAAATCGGTAGTGATTTGGATAGAGGCGGGATATCCTCCTGCCACCTTGAAGACAATGTTAGGTCTTCCTCTTTCATCGTTATTTGAGTGGCCCCATATCAGGTGAGAATCGTAATTTAGGAGGAACTGCTCCGCAGAGGAATAAATTGCTAAAGCATCTTTCAGGCTACCCTTGAGGCTCTCTGCCACATTGGGGTTGAGTTGATAGCTGACCATGCCGTTCTGTAGATTTGAGAGAAGGGCGATAGGTCTGAAGACAGTCAGATTTGGCCACAGGGCGGTTTTGGTTGCTTCCATGGCGATCTCATCGGCAAAGTCTTCCGGGCTCTGGTGCCACTCTGGATGCGTGTTGATCACCTCTCTGAAATCCTCCCAGAGGCTGGGGTCATCCTCGTAGGCTCTGGCAGCTAGTACTGGATTAGTAGAAACCTGGACGTATCCTAAGTGCCTAAGGTACCTCAGACCAATGGCGTAGTCGTTGCCGAACTTACCAAAACCCTTTATTACCATTTGATAGTAGATGTTCTTCTGGATTACTCTCCTAGCCTCAGAAAGAAAGCTTGCTGCCAGGTTTTCCTTCTCAAGTCCTCCTTCAATTTGCTCCCCCATCTTGGCTACCATACCCGCTCCTGCCATCACTTTTTTCATATCCCGGATAAACTTCTCCACTACCGCCTCGGCGACAGAAATTCTTGAACCAGTAAGCTGTTCCTTTCTTTCTAGATGCTCCCACACCTTAAGGGTGTGCAGGATGCGCTCATTTGTCTGGTTCACCTCATCAGTAAAGAATCCAGCTATTTTGCTCTCTATTCCAGCGAGATTCAATGCTATTTCCATAAGTACTTGGTAAGCCCACCCACGGCACTGAATTTTCTTCCTTAGAACCTTCGCCGAATCTTCCGAGGTAGCTTCGCTCCTTACAAACTCAAGATTGAGCTGGCGAATCACACCTCCCACTGTCTCATTGAGCTTTCCTACCATTTCCCTGTGAAGAATGTGATCTGCGGCTAATCGAGGCTCGCCTGCCAGAGCGGTGCGGGCGATATGTTCTGAGTGATCTAAGCTTGCGGGTGGAGAGATGAGTTTTTCCGGACGAGATCTAGCAATAATTGAGGCAGGATCGTTTGTTTTCAGCATTTATTCACCTCCTAACAGCTTAAGACCGAGGTTCTATTAGGCAGATTCTCTTTTTTGCTGGATGTAAAGTCTGTGACTGTCGGAGAATCGAAGAAGAACATATAATCAATGTGAGGCGATGATATTTCTGTGGAGTATGCTTTTGAGCTCTCTCTTGGGTACGTGAAGCACTCCATGCTCATCCTTCCAGTATTTGACCGATTCCTTAAGTTTCTCTTCTACAGGAGCCTCATTGGGATAGCCTAAAGCAACTACCAGATCGATAACATATTTTTGGGGGATATTCAGATTTTTCCTCAATCTATCCCTATCAATAGAAGCAAAGCAGCAAGAGCCAATGCCTTCTTCAAGGGCCGTTAGAAGCATATTCTCCACACCAAAGCCAACATCGTAGCGATATTTAGGTGCCTTGATTTCTTTATTTATCAGGACAATGATGTAAGCGGTGGGGGCTTCGGCAGGTGGGGGTGTCCCATCAGAAATATATCCTGCCCAACCCAGAGTAGGGAAAACCTGATCCAGAAGATCCTCTCCATCAATGATAAGGTACTCACAGGGCTGCAAGTTTGCCACTGAAGGAGCGAGCCTTGCGGCATTAACGCACCTTTCAAGTATCTGGTAAGGGATCTTCTTTTCTTTAAAACGACGGATGGTTCTTCGCTTTAGGATAAGATCATAAAAGGTCATTTTTCTTCTCCCCTCATTATTCTTCTTTAATTTCCCAGAGCTTAATTCTCCTAAGGGGATGCCAGGGCCTCCTGATAGGTTCCATAGATCTTGCTGGCAGCTTTTTGAAGCTCACCTCTTTCGCCCTCGGTCAAGAAAGACTCCAGGCTTGGGCCAATGCTCTTTCCCACCATGGAGGGGATGCCCATCATCACCGGTTCCGGTATCTGGGGAGTCTGGTAGGGAGTAGCCACCGAGAGTATTTTATTGTCATCCAGAGCTATAGATCGGAGAATGTCTCTGAAGGAAACTGCCGGGCCCTGCCGGGTACCTCCGGATACCTGAATGATCATCCTGGAGATCTCTTTTACCGATTCCTTCACTCCCTCTTTATCCAGTGTTTTCTGGGTACAACTCAGATACTCCTCCAGAGGTTTTCCGTCGATCTTTACCGTTGACCACAGAAGGACGGCATCAGCGCCGTGTTCACCTCCCACAAAACCTCTCACAGCAGTGATGGGAACATCTAGCTGTTTGGAGAGCTCGGAGCGGAATCTCTGACTTTCCAGGTTTGTCCCTGTACTGATAACCCAATCGACTCCCGAGATCTTCTTAAAGAGGGTTCCCATAGCATCCACCGGATTGGTGACCATGACGAATTTAGCCTCAGGATTCCTGGGACCTAGAATCTCAGCTATTTCTTTTATCATCCTGGCATTCACTGCTGTTAGCTGCGTTCTATCCTTCATTTCTGGAGTACGAGGAAAACCGGCGGTTACCAAAACCATATCGGCTCCCTCCACAGCTTCATCCTGATCATAGGCAAAGATTTTCATGGGAACTCTGGTGCTGGCTATGGTATGTCGAATCTCTTCCGCTACCGCCTCTGCCAGGCGGGGAACCAGATCAACCAGGGTTAGCTCCTTTATCCAGAACTCGTGAGCCAGAGCTAGCAGAGTCATTCTCCCTACCCTTCCTGTACCTACCACCGCTAGATGCATGAGAAACGACCTCCATGTACCAATCTAGATTCTTAATCAGGACCGTCGTCTATCCAGCGTCTTTATAGCACAAAAAGAGTCCTCGGTCAAACTCCCCTTTTTGATGGCATAAACTCATAGTTTCCTTAGAGATAAGCAGAGAAAGAAGTGTTCCGGCTTGATTTTAATTTACCAATAGGATATAATGTTGAAAAGAATCTGTGAGAAATGAGAAGTGCCCTTGAGAGAAGGAGGAGATAATAGATGAGAGGAGCGAAGAGAGATGAAGGATGAAACTCGTCCCGAGAAAAAGGAACAGCATACCAGGAAGAGGAGAGTAAATTCGGAGACTTCAGGGAAAGAAGGAAACAAAGAATCCGATACCCTGAGAGGACTCCTGATGTTGGGGACATTGGGTTTCTTCGGGGGACTGCTCTGGACGGCTTATCAGAAAACAATCTCAGCAAAGAAAAAACCAAAACCTGAGATAGTTCCTGAGGTCCCATCAGAAGAGGAGTCTGTGGAAGAACTGGCGAGGCGTTTGAAGGAGCTCTTTGTCTCACCTACCCCGGAAGGGGAGGATGAACTCAGGAAAATTAGACAAAAAGAGATCCTCGAAAAACTACGATCCAGGATGAAGCCAGAAGACTGGCCTCGTGTACAAGAGATATTGAGGAAGCCCAAATCACCTCAGGGGCGATAGTATTTTCTTTTCCTGAGTTCCGTGGGAAGATACTCCTGCTCCACTTTACCTTGAGGGAAGGTGTGGGGATACTTGTAGCCTTTCCCGTAGCCCAATTCTTTCATTAGAGAGGTCACAGGATTACGAAGATGAAGAGGTACCGGTAAATTCAAGGTTCTTCCGACATCTTCCTTGGCTGCCAGAAGACCCTGGTAAGATGCGTTGGATTTTGGGGCAGAGGCGAGGTAGGTAGCTGCTTGAGCCAGGTTTATCTGGGCTTCGGGCATTCCCACAAACTCTACAGCCTGAGCCGCTGCCGTAGCTACTGAAAGAGCCTGAGGATCCGCATTACCTACGTCTTCAGAGGCAAAGATAATCATTCGCCGGGCAATAAAGCGGGGATCCTCCCCTGCTTCAGTCATACGAGCTAACCAGTAAAGAGCGGCATCAGGATCGGATCCTCGCATCGATTTAATGAAAGCAGAGATAACATTGTAATGCTCCTCACCGGCCTTGTCATATAATAGGGCCTTGCTTTGAAGAGCTGCCTCAGATGCCTTCAGGTCAATGTGACGGATACCTCGTGAGCTGGGCTCGCTTGTTTCAGTAGCTATCTCCACCGCATTCAATGCCACCCGGGCATCCCCGTTGGAAACATTGATGATTAAATCCAGAGCCTCTGGAGCAATTTCTATTTTATATTGGCCCAAGCCCTTTTTCTTATCTTTTATAGCCCGCTCAACAATTTTCTTAATCTCCTTGAAGGTAAGTCTTTCCAGGGTAAAAATTCTGGTTCTGGAAAGAAGGGGTCCGATCACCTCAAAAGATGGATTTTCTGTAGTGGCACCAATCAGGATAATAGTCCCATCTTCCACATAAGGCAGGAAAGCATCCTGTTGAGCTTTGTTAAAGCGATGAATTTCATCTACAAAGAGGATGGTTTTTTGTCCATAGAGTTTTAGTCTAGCCTGAGCTTCTTTGACCACTCTTCTGACATCAGCTACCCCGGAGGCGACGGCAGAGAACTGGACAAAGTGGGAGTGAGTATGATGAGCGATAATTCGGGCCAGGGTGGTCTTTCCTGAGCCAGGGGGTCCCCAGAAGATCAAGGAGGCTAACCTATCTTTATTCATCATTTTCCGCAGAATTTTATCCTCTCCTACAATATGGTTTTGTCCCACGAATTCCTCCAGGCTCTCCGGCCGAATGCGATCGGCTAAAGGAGCCTGCTTTTTCACCTCTTTGTCTTGATCTTGGCCAAACAAATCCATGTTAAATCCTCTCCCGCTTTTCTTTATGGTGATCTTCTGTTGACTCGCCTCACTCTTCTTTATTTGCTATTGGTTAGTAAGTCTACCGTCCTTATAACATACTGCTAAAATATGTCAACCTGAACTTAGCCAAGAATATTGACAGTTTTGCCGTTAATTGTAGGATAGAAATAAGAATGGGATCTAAAAAGGTCCTTCCAAAACCCCTCTTAATGCTAGCTAGGGGAAAGGTAAGAAACTGGGATACTATGAGGAGGAGGTCCAAGTGAAGATAAATAAATGGGAAGAACAGCGCTCTAGTGAGGCAAGTAAGAGTACCTTATTATTGGCAGGGATAATGGGTGTCATATTGGTAGTGTTATTGCTGATCTATGTTTCCATACCCAGAGTTCCCAGTGGGCAAAACCAAGGAATGCCAGAGGTAGAAGCTATAGCTACCAGGTCTGTAAAAGCGGTCAGGGAAAATTTGCGTCTTTCGCCGAATGGAACGAAGATTGGAGAACTAATTCAAGGAGCTGAACTCGAAGTCCTTGAAGATCGGGGAGCCTGGCTCCACGTCCGGGTGGAAGGGTGGATCTGGAAAGAATCAACATCTCCGTCCCCCGCTTGACCTCTTACCCTTCAAAATATCATATCCTTAAATGGTTAGTTTTCGTGACGGGTGACAAATTTGATGAAACCCTCCCTGGTTTGTCCACTATTTCTGCCGCCGCTGGCAGGCCCAGAGCCATATTAGGTTATTTTTTCTTTTCCTTACTCTTCGCTGGTGGTGTCTTCTTTTTAGTTTTCGTTATCTCCTTCTTTTCTTCTTTAACCTCTTCTTTTCCCTCTGCTTCCTTTTTCTCTTCCTCTTTTACTTCTTCCTTCTTCTCTTCCTCTACCTTAGTGCTGCCAGCCCAGGCTGAGAATACCATAATCAGAATACCAACTATGAGTCCGTTAATTAGATGAGGGATGGTATTTCCACTAATACCAGGAATCCATGCCCCAATGACCAGCCATATGCCAAGTCCTGTGGTTATCCACATAGGA
>JAUVZN010000111.1 GCA_030602545.1 Candidatus Aerophobota bacterium | reverse complement strand
TTTATTTCGCCTTCTTTTTCCTCCGGTACAGCCAGAAATTAACTACAGCCCCAATCCAGAGAATGATGGAGCTGTAGGGAGCCCAACTACAAAGGGCATCGTATCCCAGCGGACAGAGCTTATCTCCCCACAGTGAAGTAGGAATAAGCACAACAAATCCCAAGATAAGTAGGATCCAGGCAAGCCATAATCTCATTTCTCTCACCTCCTCAGCTTGTATCGTTGTCCCTCAGCAGTCCTTTATCGCAGACATTATGGGAAAGAGATATTTCGTCAGGCTCTGCTTCGAGTTTTCCGTATCTCAAATTAAGAACTCAAAACTCCTGTAGTAAGCTACCTTTAGCAATCCCCGGGGGGAAGACAGAAAGCGAATTTTATAGCCTGATTAACTTGACTTATCTTTTCGGCACTTAAAAGAGAAACTCTTTCCCTTAGCAGCTCCTTGCGGATAGTAATAATGGTATCTAAGTTTGCAACGCACCTTTTAGGAACACCATCCTCAGGACCAAGGGATACCTCAACAGGTATACCTCTGATAATGCTAGTTACCTCTGCCACCGTAACTGCATTTCTTATTGGATAGGCCTCATCCCGGGAAAGAAGCACCACAGGACGTTTCCCAATAGGTGAAGGCAGCTCAGCCCACCAGATTTCCCCTCTTTTCATCACCATTCCTCTTTGGTAAATGCTGTTAAAGAGGCCTTTTCCCAGGCTATCGATTCAGGTATGGTCTCCGGAATTTTTTTATACCCGTCCTCGTATTTTCTGATAAGCTTTTCCATAGCCCTGGACTCTTCCCATAGTTCAAACGCTTGTAAAATGGCTTTGCTACGAGTTAGTCTCTCCTGCTGCCTGAGCGCCTCCAGTTTCTTAAAATCCTCTTCAGGAAAGCTTACAGCAAATTTCACTACTTTAGTCATGAGCTTCTCCTTGGGAATAATGTTTTCATACTTTAGTATAACCACATTTTCCCATGTGTCAAGTCTGCACATTTTTCGGAGCCTATCAAGTTGTAAAAGGGGGTGGCAGTGCTCAGGGATAGATGCGGTAAAGAGTGCGAGGGAAAGGTATCACTTCCCGAACATGATGGGTACCACAGAGCCAGGCTACTGTCCGCTCCAGTCCCAGTCCAAACCCTGCATGAGGGACAGAGCCATAGCGTCTAAGATCCAGGTACCACTCAAAGTCTTCCCGGGTAAGTTTGTACTCGCTTATGCTTTTTTCAAGAGTTTCAAGATCATCTTCTCTTTGCCCACCTCCAATTATTTCGCCATAACCCTCAGACGCCAGCATATCTACACATAGAGCCAGATGAGGATCCTGAGGATCTTTTTTCATATAGAAGGCTTTACTCTCAGCAGGAAAGCGATGAATGAGAACTGGCCTCTCAAAGTGAGAAGAGATGATGGCCTCATGGGGTGCTCCGAAGTCTTCTCCCCATTCAAAACTAACCTTTGAGTCTCTTATAATTTCCACCGCCTGGGCGTAGCTTAGGCGGGGGAAAGGTAAGGTTATCTTCTCCAGCATCTTGGTATCCCTTTCTAGAATCTTTAACTCTTCCTTTCTCTTCTCCAACACCTCTTCTACCAGGTTTGCCACCAGCTCCTCCGCCAGCTCCATGATGTCATCCAGATTAGCATAAGCTATCTCCGGCTCCACCATCCAGAATTCTGTTAGGTGTTTTCTTGTCTTTGATTTTTCTGCTCGAAAGGTGGGTCCAAAACAGTAGACTCTGCCAAAAGCCATGGCAGCCGCTTCCGCATAAAGCTGGCCGCTCTGAGAAAGATAAGCCCGCCGGTCAAAATAATTTACCTCAAAGAGACCGGAGGTTTCCTCGCACGCCGAGGAGGTAAGGATAGGAGTATCTATTAGCACGAAATCGTGACTGTCAAAAAAATGGCGGATGGCCCGGACAACCTCACTTCGGATTTTGAGGTGGGCATGTTGCTTTTTGGAACGTAGCCAGAGGTGCCGGTTCTTAAGAAGAAAATCAGACCCATGACTCTTCTTACCCAGAGGGTACTCCCCGGCTAGCTGAAGGATCTCAACATCTTTCAGGGCCAGCTCGTATCCTCCGGGCGCCCTGGGGTCCTGGTGTACCTTTCCCGTGGCAATAAGAGAAGATTCCTGAGGAAGATGGGCACATTGAGTAAAAAGGTTCTGGCTCACATCGTCCTGGAACATAACGCCCTGGACAATTCCCGTTCCATCCCGGATGAGGAGAAAGTGAAGTTTTCCTTTAGAGCGTCGGTTATAAAGCCAGCCCCGGATACTCACTACTTCTCCCACATACTGGGCTAATTTGTTGACAGTGGTAACTTGCATAGGCACTACCTTTTTCGGGGGATGCGCTGGCCAAAAAATTAGAACCCTGCTCGCAAGTTCTTTTCTCTGAATAATCTATCGTAGGTACGGGAAACGTCAAGAGCAGCCTATTGCCAAAGGAGAATTTATGTTTAATATATATTATTGTGAAGACAAACTATGGATCAAATAGCAAGGGAGGTGATAGATTATGTGGCAATGTTGGGCTAGTTTTGGTGCAGGTCTCTGGCTGGCGGCAATCAGCGTTTCTCTGTCTCGTTTCCCCCTCTTCAACACCATCGATGATTTCGTAGTGGGCATCGTGGTTATCATCCTGGCTGTGTGGATTGCGCTGAGAAAGATTTTTCCTATGTGGATAACCACAGGACTTGGCATATGGCTGGTCATTGGGGCATGGATTCCTGGTATTAGTGGAAATACCATCCCTCATCTAATTAACGGACTCATAGTTGGTATTCTGATTATGGTATTCTCAGCCTGGGCTGG
>JAUVZN010000099.1 GCA_030602545.1 Candidatus Aerophobota bacterium | reverse complement strand
TGGAGCAGTGGGAGGGAACTCCTCTTTCCTGATTATGGGAGAGTCTTTTTCTTTAAGAATGGCAGCGACTAAATCCTCCTGGGGACCTCGAATCTCTATGACCACACGAGAGGGATCGGTCGAAAGATCAATACTGGAAGTAGCATTAGATATGTTGAGATCCAGAACCACCCTCACTACCCGTCTTGACTCCTGATCCAGCCGAATCCTCTCAACAAATCTATCCCCAACCTCAATTTCTTTGGATACGGAGGCCAGGTTCGCAGGATAGAGATTAACCTTCAGTCTAGGAGGGTCTTGTAGAGGTTGGGCCACATACCCTGTTCCAGGAGCTACTTCTATGGACACCCGGGTATAGTCAGAATGAGACTCATAAGTTACCTCACCCACTTCATATTGTGTCTCAGCCTGGATGAGGGGAACAAAAAGAAATAAAAGTAAGCCAGATCCTGCCAGCAGTGCACCAAGCTTTCTCATTGTTCTTTCTAGAGAATGCGGAAGGGACGTTCCTCTACTAACTTTTTGAGATCTCAGCCGTCTTCCTTTCAAATCCCAATTTTTCCCTTATCTTTTTTTCAAGCTCCTCTCTTAAAGCGCTGTTCTTCTTATCCTTGAGAAACTCACGAGTATTTTCTTTCCCCTGACCTAATTGAGTCTTCCCGTAGGAAAACCAGGCACCAGATTTCTCAATAATCCCCAGATCTACTCCTACATCCAGAATGCTGCCTTCTTGTGAAATTCCCTCTCCAAAAAGAAGATCAAATTCGGCTTTCCGAAAGGGAGAAGCAAGTTTGTTCTTAACCACGGTTACCCGAATTCGATTGCCTATGTTTTCTTCACCTTTAGTCAAGGAAGCCTTTCGCCTCATATCCATCCTTACCGAAGCGTAAAACTTTAGGGCTCTGCCTCCAGGAGTGACTTCTGGATTGCCGAAAATAATTCCTATCTTCATCCTGAGCTGATTAATGAAAATGATGCAGGTTTTAGAATTGCTTATGGCGGCGGTGAGTTTACGAAGAGCCTGGGACATTAGCCTTGCCTGAAGTCCTATGTGAGCATCACCCATTTCTCCTTCTAGTTCAGCCCGGGGAACCAGGGCAGCCACCGAGTCAATGATAACTAAGTCCACGGCGTTACTCCGCACCAGGAGCTCACCTATCTGAAGAGCCTCCTCCCCCGAATCTGGCTGTGAAATAAGGATATTTTCCGTATCCAGTCCCAACTTCTCAGCATAGACGGGATCCAGGGCATGTTCAACATCGATGAAGGCTACCATTCCACCTTTCTTCTGGGCTTCGGCAGCAATATGCAGGGCCAGGGTAGTTTTACCGCAGCCCTCAGGACCAAACAGTTCCACCACCCTTCCTCTAGGAACTCCTCCAATTCCCAAGGCTGCATCTAGAGCAATGCTTCCTGTGGGAATGACCTGTACATCCATGCGAGCAGCCCTCTCTCCCAGCATCATCAGTGAACCCTTGCCAAACTGGTGTTCTATCTGACGTCTGGCTACTTCCAGAGCTTTCAACTTTTCTTCCTTCATCTTCTATCTCCCTTTAAATGGATTTTACCAAGACTCGTATAAATGGGGCCTTTGGGAGTGAGCTGACTTCGCATTATAGTGATGTCTTTCACCTCCATTTTCCCGGCGTCTGTTTCCATCTCCTTCTGGATGAGTTCCCTTAATCTCTCTGTCTCTTTAAGAGACTTAACCCTTCCCAGGGTAAGGTGAGCTTTCCATTTTCTCTTTTCTCTCACGAATCCTTCTCTGGCCAGAGCTTCTTCCAGCCGAGCTGCCATCTCCTCCAGCTCACCAGAGGTATCCCTCGCTCCTATCCATATAACTCTAGGAGATGAAAATCCGGGAAAGACCCCCATCCCCTTAACCTCTATTTTGAAAGGAGAAATTCTCTCCCCTAGCTCTTCGGTAATCCGGTGAACTTTTTCTAATTTCTCCTCTTCTATTTCCCCCAGGAACTTCAAGGTAAGATGAACTGAGGAAGGCTCAACCCACTTTATCCTGTCCTGGGTAACTTTGAGTCTAGTCTGGATCCTGGCTATTTCTTCCTTAATGGAGCTTTCCAGCTCAATAGCTACGAATACCCTCACTACCGTACCTCATTCCTCCAGACTGTCAAGAAATCTCTTGAATACTAATACCTTCCTCGTACTATCAAGCGTAGATCTGGAAGAAATTTACAACACATCTACTTTTGACTCGATAAACTTCTCAACCTGCCGAACGTACTCACCAAAATTCTCAATCGTAGGCTCTACCTTCTTAAAAACAAGTCTGTCTTTTATCTCCGCATATTCATGAACTATTCTGTTTCTCAATCCTGCCCAGGGAGCTAATTTTTTAGATAACTCGCTCGAGATAAGTTTAACCTCACCAGCCTTAATAAATGTATCATAATAGTCCTTAGGGGGAAGATCCTTGAGTCCAATTACAACGTTACTATTGATGTCAGCAGCGCTTTCGACGATCAACTGAATCAGTCTTTCGCAAGAGCGCTTAATAGCAGGATTGGACCTGTATTCTTCAAAGGATGCGGTTTTTACCTTTTCCAGTTCTCTTAAGAACTCAACCAACTTCGCCAGTTTTTCCTTGATTATATCGCTCTTGAGTGCCAATCCTCGTCTCCGCTATGTAATCCTTAACATAATCTAAGTTCAAATTACTGAATTTCTTATTATCATTCCATCTTTGGACAGCCCGCCATCTGAACCTGTTAAATGAACCAGGTTTTCTCTCAAACAAAAGTCGGGCGCAAGTTGCAACCTCATATTGAATAAGAGGGGCAGCGAAATTTAAGATAACTACATCGAGAGCATCGCTCTCCAAAACCTGAGAGAATCGAGATACCAGCTCTAAATCTTCATCATCACTAATCTTATCTTCACTGAGAACTGCAATATCATAATCATCCTTAAGACCTTTTCTTCCGGGCAACTGGGACCCAAATAGAACAACGAAAGAAAGGTTAAATTCTTCACAAATCCTAGCTAATATCTCCTGATCTACCTTAACCATTCTTCATCCTCTCTCTTAAATAGTACCGTATTTCCCCTTCCTGTCAAATCGCTTTTCTTGCTAGTCCACATAATTTCTGCTATAATAACTTGTCTACTAGCCATTGAGAGAAGAAAATGAGGAAAATAAAGAGTTTTGGAATTCCCCTTTAGCAGAAACAATGCCACTTCACTGGAATAAAGAAGAGTCCTAAGTCCGATGTCCGAAGCCCTGAGTTGAAATGGAATCAGTCCAACCAATAGAACCAATTGATTTGAGGCTTAAGTAGTCTCACACGGCAGACGGACCTAACTTTCTGAATTTATGCTCTCTCCCCTGGATCACCAGGGTAAACTCCCCCCGAGGCTTTTTCTTCTCCAGAATCTTTTCTATCTCGCTTACCCTTCCCCTTAATATTTCCTCGAACTTCTTGGTAAGTTCCCTTCCTATTACCATCTGACGGTCCCCCAGTACCTCCCGAATCTCGGAGAGAACATCGCTTACTCGA
>JAUVZN010000008.1 GCA_030602545.1 Candidatus Aerophobota bacterium | reverse complement strand
CCTTCTTGCTGAGCTTTTGTTTTGTGGAAAATGGATTTCTCACCAGCCCATTATATTAGCTTAATCCAGAAAGGCAAATATGCTTTTCCAGGGCTGATATGCAGCGAGGAAGGGGAAAGTCCCGAGCGTCTTCTTGACCATCTTGCCACCTAGAGTATAATATTTCAAGGACAATGGAATTGAACCTTCTCGGTAAAATGCTCATTGTTACGGGGATAGTAGTGGTAACCCTAGGAGTCCTTTATCAGTCTCATTCTTACCTTTGTCTTTAGGCTTCTCTTAAAGAAATGAATTAGCTTCTGGTGGAATTTATGTTTAGAAGACGAATTTTTATCTATTCAGTTCTGGTGCTTATCTTTATGGGGGTAGGGATAGGAACAGGCTATTTCATTGCTGCTTTTTTTGACCTCCCGCAAATTGAGAAGCTGGAAGACTACCAACCCAGTGTGATCACCAGAATGTATTCGGAGGATGGAGAAATCATCGGAGAATTTTTCCGGGAAAGAAGAGAAATAATCTCCCTCTCCGGGATTCCTCAGCATCTTCAGAATGCTTTTATCGCCATCGAGGATCGAAGATTCTATCAACATCCAGGAATAGACTTGAGACGCATCTTCAAGGCTACCTGGGTGAACTTAACCACCTGGAGTTTCACCGGCGGGGGAGCAAGCACCATAACCCAGCAGCTAGCCAGGAATCTATTTTTAACTCCCGAGCAAACCATATCCCGTAAATTGAAGGAGATGATGCTGGCCATTCAGATTGAAAAAAGGTACAGCAAAAAAGAAATCCTGGAGATGCACCTGAATCAAATATACTTTGACCGGAGAGTCCATGGGGTGACGGAGGCCACCTCTTTTTATTTCGGTAAGGACATAGGACAGATAACTCTTGCAGAATCAGCTCTTCTGGCAGGTATACCTAAGAATCCGGCCCGCTACTCACCTCTCTATCACCCGGAAAATGCTCAAAAGAGAAAGGAAGTGGTCCTGGAAAAGATGTTGAAATTAGGCTTCTTGAGCCAAGAGGAAAAACATAACGCTACCGAGGAAGTTATCCAGATCGTCAAAGGAGAAGAGAAACAAAAGATATACAGCGTTCACTCTGCTCCCTATTTTGTGGAGTGGATCCGCCAAAAGGTAGAGGAAAAATATGGTTACGAGAGGTTCTGGCGGGGAGGCCTAAGGATCCATACCACTCTTGATCTGAAAATGCAGGCCGCGGCTGAGGAGACCCTGGTTGATTACTTAAAAGAGAATGATTTCCAGGGAGCTCTGGTGGCTATGGACCCTCACACAGGATTCATCAAAGCCCTGGTTGGAGGAAGAGACTTCGCCGAAAGTCAGTTTAACCGGGCTACCCAGGCTCATCGTCAAACAGGATCTGCCTTTAAGATTTTCACCTATACCGCAGCCATTGACGGAAGAAAGTTCAGTCCGGTCACGCCTTTCTTTGACGCTCCTATCGCCTTTGAGAGGAGAAAAAAAGTGGGAAAAAGCGGCGAGATCAGAGAAGAGGAGGGATACTGGTCTCCTCAAAATTATGAAAAATACTATTGGGGAAGGGTGTACCTCTGGCAAATGTTTGTCCACTCTATTAATGTCTCTTCGGTAAGACTTCTGGAGAAAGTAGGGGTGGGCAAAGTTATTGACTATACGCATAGAATGGGGGTAGAGAGCAGATTGAATCATGATCTAACCCTAACCTTGGGAACCTCGGGCATGACCCTACTGGAGCTGGTTAGAGGATATGCTACCATAGCCAATTATGGGATAAGAACCAATCCCATTTTTGTTAACCGGATAGAAGATTATGAAGGGAATGTCTTAGAGGAAAGATTCACCCAGGGTGAAATAGTTCTCTCTCCAGAAACCTCCTTCGTCATGATTGACCTATTGAAAAAGACCATTGATTACGGAACAGGCCGTCGCGTGCGCTGGATGGGATTTGAAAGACCATGCGGGGGGAAAACAGGCACCGTGGGGTGGCCGGGGGAAGAGAATACAGACAAAACAATGGACGCGTGGTTTGTGGGCTTTACTCCGGATCTCATCGCCGGGGTATGGATAGGTAAGGATGACGGAACCCCACTGGGAGAAAAACTTACCGGAAGCGCAGCGGCTATTCCTGTCTGGACAGAATTTATGAAGAAAGTCCTGAAAGATGCACCTGTCAAAGATTTCCCATCCCCTCCTGGAGTGGTTTTTCGTGAAATAGATATCGATACCGGTCTTCCTCCTGCTCCTGAACACAAAAATACCCTCTGGTTCGCCTTTCTTAAGGGAACAACTCCCCAGGCTTATCTCAACCACAAGGAAAGAGAGACTGCCGTGACAGAAGTTAACCCCTCCTACCTTTCCCCCCGATTATGATAAATGAAGAAGGGCAATGCTACTCCTATTATTACCCTGACCACCGATTTTCGTCATGATCTTTATGTGGGTCAGATAAAAGGGGTAATTCTCGCTATTAATAGGCAGGTAAGGATTGTTGATATCAAACATGATGTCACAAGCTACAGTATTAGACAGGGAGCTTTTCTTATCTCCCAGATCTCTCCCTTCTTCCCAAGAGGCACCATCCATTTAGCTATCATTGATCCGGAAGTGGGAGCTTCCCGTCGGTGTCTCCTCATTCAGACTCAGGATTACTTCTTTATAGGTCCCGATAACGGCCTTTTCTCCCTGGTCTTAAAAGATGAAAAGATGAAGAAAATCTTTGAGGTGGATCCGGCAAAATTTAAACAGGTGAGCCCTACCTTCCATGGAAGAGATATCTTTGCTCCTCTGGCTGCCTATATCTCTTTAGGAAAAGAGCCGGAAGAGTTTGGTAGAAGGGTTCAAGAAATAGTAGAGCTTGAGATGAAGAGAAATTCAATCATCTATATTGATGGGTTTGGCAATATCATTACCAGCATTGAGAAAAACTTTCCCCCTGGCAAGGAGCTTACAGTTCGGCATAAAAAAAGAAAAATAGTAGCCAGATTTGTCAGAACCTTTGCCGAAGCAAAAAGAGATGAGTTTATCTTGTTAAAAGGGAGTTCAGGGTATCTGGAGTTGGATAAGAATCTATCTTCAGCCGCCAAAGAACTTAAAGCCAGAGTAGGAGATCCTATCGAGATTATAAAAAGAAGCCCTGTGGCCTCTGATTTCGATTGCCATCATCTTCAAAAAAATCAATATCTATAAATCAGCCTCTTTTTTCAGGATGTCCACCATATCCGTGTGTTCCCAGGTGAACTCCTTCTCATCTCGGCCAAAGTGGCCATAGCAGGCGGTTTTTTTGTAGATAGGACGAAGGAGCTGTAATTTCTCAATGATTGCCCGGGGAGTAAGATCGAAGTTTTTCTCTACAAGCTTTTCTATTTTTAGCTCAGGAATCCTCTCTGTACCAAACGTATTCACCATAAGAGAGACTGGTTCACTTCTTCCGATAACATAGGCCAGCTGAACTTCACATTTTTCAGCAATTCCCGAAGCTACCAGATTTTTAGCAATGTAGCGAGCCATATAGGATCCAGAACGATCCACTTTGGTGGGATCTTTACCGGAGAAACACCCCCCACCGTGAGAACCCACTCCTCCATAGGTATCCATAATGATTTTTCTACCAGTGAGGCCGGTATCTGCCTGGGGTCCCCCTATTTTGAAAGAACCTGTCTGGTTGATGTAGTAGGCCATCTCTTCATTTCTATATTCCTCAGGAATGCAAGGATTTATGACCTTCTCCACTAATTCATCCTCAATATCCTCTACCTCCACTTCCGGGGAATGCTGGGCGGAAATAACCACTGCTTTTACCTTATGGGGTATACCATTGATATACTCTACCGTTACTTGAGATTTTCCATCAGGCCGAAGATAAGGGAGAACTTTTTTCTTCCTCACTGCAGCTAATCTACGCGTCAATCTATGAGCCAGGACGATAGGAAGAGGCATAAGCTGGGGTGTCTCGGTGGTAGCATAGCCAAACATCATTCCCTGATCCCCTGCCCCATCTCTATCCACACCCACAGCAATATCGGGCGATTGCTCATTAATTGAGGTAACCACCGCACAACTCTTATAATCAATTCCAAAGCCTGCGTGGGTATATCCTATTTCCTTTAAGGTCTGACGGGCAATATTGGGGATATCAACATAGCAGGTTGTAGTGATCTCTCCGGCTACAAATACAAGTCCCGTGGTAACCAGAGTCTCGCAGGCTACTCTTCCCCGGGGATCTTTTTCCAGAACAGCATCCAGAACAGCATCAGAAATTTGGTCGGCAATTTTATCTGGATGTCCTTCTGTAACCGACTCCGAAGTAAACAAATATCTCTCTTTTCCCATTAACTCATCCTTTCCTTGACAATTCTATTTCAAGACCGACCTTAACAGGCCTTTTGGTGCCACCACCGCTTCCCTCATGGAAAAATCAGGAGGAATGAAGACATGATTTGCCAGAATACAATCATCTAGCTCAGCCTCTTTCTCTACCATTACATCATTCCAGAGAATGCATTGGTGTAAGGAGGCCCCCTTTCTGATCCTCACCCTATCACCCAGGATAGTGCCTTCTCCTATCTTCACATCTTCCTCTACCTCACAATTGTTCCCTATGACCAGAGGGGGCACTAAATGAGCTCGAGGGGAAATCCTGTTTCCCTCCCCTATCCAGACACCCTCCTTTATCTGGCGACCCGGTATATCAATTCCTTCCTTCCTCTTTAAGATGTCCCTGTGAGCTTTGCGATAATCCTCTAGATTGCCCACATCGGTCCAATAACCTTCCATAAGGTAACCGTAGATCCTCTCTCCCCTTTCTACCATAGCGGGAAGAACCTGACTCCCAAAGTCGTGCTCCCGAGACTCAGGAATATAAGAAAAAACTTCCGGCTCAAAAATATAAATTCCCGTGTTGACCCGGTTAGAAAAAACTTGACCCCAGCTTGGTTTCTCCACAAATTGGTTGATCCTGGACTCTTCGTTACACAAGGCAATGCCATATTTGAATCTTTCCTCTTCCTCCTTCAAGACCACAGTAGAGATGGCCTGCTTGCGTTTATGAAAATGAAGGACCTCGCTTAAATCAAGATTACTTACTCCATCAGAGCTTAGCACCAGGAAAGTTTCCTGGAAGTAATTTTCCATCTTCTTCACTCCCCCGGCTGTACCCAGGAGATATTCTTCCTCAGAGAAAATGATTTGCATGTTAAACTCTCTGGTTCGACTTAAATAATCTTTTACCTTTTTGGCTTCATGATAAAGATTGATAATTACCTCTTTTATCCCGAATCTTTCTAATAGGCCTAATGAATAGAATATGGAAGGTTGATTTACTATAGGGATCATCGGCTTGGGGACGATGTAGGTGAGGGGTCTAAGACGCGTCCCTAGGCCGGCTGCCAAAATCATAGCTCGCAATCAAGTGCTCCTTTAGCAAATGAGTGGTCGGCCTTAAGCTTCCTGTTTTTTGATGATCTTAACTATCTCTTCTACCGTACCTGCTTTTATTAGAGCCTGGCGAGATTTCCTATTTCTTAATAGACGAGAAACGGTGGCTAAGGCTTTCAAATAATCTCCGGATGCATTTTTTGGAGCAGCCAACATAAAAAATAAGTAAACTGGCTCTTTATCCAGAGCATCAAAATCGATTCCTTCCTTAGAGACACCAAAAGCTCCCGTCAGATCTTTCATTCCCGTGGAACGAGCGTGAGGAATGGCTATGTTATAGCCAATGCCGGTACTTCCCAATTCTTCTCTTTCCCGAATGACTCTTAAGAATTCTTCCCGATCCGTGACCTTTCCCGTTTTTTCTAACAAATCAGTCAGCTCCCTCAAGACTTCATCCTTAGTCTTAGATTCCAACCTTGGCTTGATGGCCTTTGCATCAAGAAAAGTTTTTACTTGCACCTGTGCCCCCTTTCCGAGTTAGTTCGATACAGCATTTTTCCCAATAGTACTTCTTACAGCTGAGGTTCTATGAGCCCACAACCCCCACTGCTCATCTTGTATATTACATTAATCTGTCCGGTAGCTGCGTTAAGGAAAACTAAGAATTTTTCCCGGGAAAGATCCAACTGCATGGCTGCTTCATCCAGATTCATAGGTTTAGCAATCTGACGGGTGATGTGGATTACTCCAGACCGAACTTCAGGCAGGCTCGAAACTTCTGGAGACATCTTCTCCTGAGCTGCTTTGCTGCGGCGTTTATGAGACTTTAGTCTCTCCTTCAGCTTACGTGCCTGTCTGTCCACCTTATCCACAGCTTTCTCTATGGAAACATACACATCTTCAGATGTTCCCTCTCCATGAATCATGGCTCTATTGGCAAGAACATTGATTTCAGTGATGTATCTTTCCCTTTCCATTTTCAAAATGACCTTAGCCGATACGATTCTATCAAGGTATTTCGTAAGCTTTTCTAGCTTTTTCCGAATATGTTTATCTACCTCATCCTGAATAGGGATATGAATTCCGCTTACTTCGACCTTCATCATATCGGCCCCCTCTACTAAGACCCTTTGGTAAGAGAAGTCAGCTTACGGTTAACTCCCTTTAAGGATCAATCGCTTCCCTTTTCTAGCAAATCTCTCCCGGCACTTAGACTTCCGCTGCTCTGCCAAGAGCACTTTTTTCCTTCTTTATTCTACTTCAGTCAGACAATTACAAGGTGAGTAAACTCAATCTGCCTTATCTACATCAACATCTGCCTTATCTACATCAACCTTATTTACATCAACTGCCTGTAGTCCTCGTTCGGTCTCCTCAACACTGAAGGCAACTTTGTCACCTTGATCCAGACTTTTGAATCCCTCTTCTTTGATATTGGAGAAATGAACAAAAATATCTTCTCCGTTTTCCCTCTGGATGAACCCGTAACCTTTACGGTCATCGAACCACTTTACAGTCCCTTCTTCTCGCATACCTTTACCTCCTCCTTTCCTATAAAACTAGAAAGTTCAGTCAAAAATATAACACACTAAATAGAGTTCGTCAACAAGAAACACCTCAGGACTCCTCCTTTTCGCTGCATAGGCGCTTTGGCTCATTTCTGCTCATCTTCGAGGAATGTGCTTCGGTATACATATAAATTCTCATACTTCAAGAAGAGCTATCTAGGCTAGGGAGCGCGGGCCAGGGTAAGGACATAAATCTCCCTGGTTTCAAAAGTCCTGAGGAGCCTAGCCGCTTCTCTAAGGGTAGCCCCCGTTGTATAGACATCGTCCACCAAAAGGACAGCTTTGCCTCTGAAACTCGTTCCATTTTTCACTTGAAAAGCATCCTTCAAATTTGCTGCCCTTTCCCGCTTGTTGAGTTTTATCTGAGGTCGGGTTTCCCTGATCCTCAGAAGAGACCTGTCCACCAGTTTCAGCTTTGAGAATCCGGATATAAAATGGGCTAAAAGATACGCCTGGTTAAATCCCCTTTGTTTTAATTTCTTTCGATGCAAGGGAATGGGGATGATCTCATCAAGTTCAGAAAAAGACAGAAAGTTTTGCTCCAGATACTTCCTCAAAATCTTTTTTATCTCTAAGAATATCCCTTTTTTTCTTCCATATTTCAGAAGATGAATAGCCTCTTTCATCACGCCCTCATAGAGAGTAGGAACAAGTAATTTCTTGTAAAGAGCAGGCTCTGTGCGGCATTCCTCACAAAGAAGGCAAGATGATTCCCCGAGGACGTCGGATGGGGGGAAGGGTTTGCTGCACCTTGAGCAATAGGGAGGCATGAGCCACTTGACCTTGCTCCAGCAACTGGTACAAATGAAGCTACGGTTGAGAGGTTCCAGCGATCTTCTGCATATCTTACATTCGGCAGGGAAAAAAAGACTTATTACACCTTCCGCGACCTTCTTCACCACCGCTTATTTCCTTGTTTTCAATCATCGGAATTTTATTTGAATTCCGAACGATTGGAGCTAGTATATCGGCGAGGCTCTCAATTGTCAACTTCCCTTGCTACATTTTCTTGACAAGCTATTAATTTGTGTTATAGTAGCAAAAAATAGGACATGGTGAAAAGAATTGTCGGCAGAGGTTCTGGACGGGCATGTACTGGTTCTTAATAGATTCTGGCAGGCCATTGACGTATGTTCTGTCAGAAAAGCCATCTGTTTGCTTTACCTGAAACACGCACAGGTGGTAACAAAGAACGGGGGATCCTTCTATACCTTTGGCTTCGAGGACTGGAAGGATTTTTCCCGGAATGTGGCTGATGATGGCAATATGATCAGAACCATCAGTTACAATCTCAAGATACCTCAAATTATCCTACTGTTCATTTATGATAAACTCCCCCCCTGGGAGGTGAAATTTACCCGAAGGAACATTTACAAGAGAGATAAGAACATCTGCCAATATTGCGGAAAAAAATTCCAGCCTGAAGATCTCAATCTGGACCACGTCGTTCCCTTATCCCGTGGAGGCAAAGACAGTTGGGAAAACGTTGTTTGTTCCTGTGTTGCTTGTAACCTGCGCAAAGGAAACAAGATATTGAAGGAGGTCAGGATGAATCTCATCAGACTCCCTAGAAAACCGAAGTGGAGAACTTTTGTTAAAGATAATTTTGCCGGGGTGAGGGAAGAAAACTGGAAAGATTTTCTTGATATAGCTTACTGGAATGTAGAATTAGAACAGGATGAGGAGTAAATAAATTGTGCCCTTTACCTCCTATTACTCAAACAGATCTTCGGGGAGTAAAACTCTTTAAAAGAGGAAAAGTGCGTGACATTTATGATTTAGGAGATGAGCTTCTCATAGTAGCTACGGATAGAGTCTCAGCCTTTGATTGTGTTCTCCCCGATCCTATTCCCTTTAAAGGAAAGGTCCTAACCACCCTGTCCTCTTTCTGGTTCAACCGCACCAAAGATACTATTCCCAATCATCTCATCACCACCAGCCTCGAAGATTATCCCGCTAGCCTGCAGCAATTTAAAGATATCCTGGAAGGAAGATCCATGTTAGTGAAGAAAAGCGAAGTAATTAAAATTGAATGCGTCATCAGAGGCTATCTGGCTGGATCTGCCTACAGGGAATATCGGAACTACGGTTCCATCTGTGGTATCACCCTACCTCGAGACTTGAGAGAAGCAGATCCTCTCCCCGAACCGATTCTCACTCCAGCCACAAAAGCTAGTAGTGGTCATGACATAAACATCACCAGAGAAAAAATGAAAGAGCTCATCGGAGATGAGTTAAGTGAGAGGCTAGCCGAGATAAGCCTGAAGATTTACAATAGAGCCAGTGAGCTTTTAAAATCCAGAGGAATGATAGTCTCGGATACTAAATTTGAGTTTGGATTTCTCAATGGAGAGGTGATCCTTATAGACGAGCTTCTCACTCCTGACTCCTCCCGATTCTGGTCCGCAGAGGAATATATACCGGGTCAGCATCAAAAGAGCTTTGATAAGCAGTATTTGCGGGATTATTTGGAAACTCTGGATTGGAACAAAACTCCACCTGCCCCTCATCTTCCTCCCCATATTATCAAAAAGACGAGCGAAAGATACCTCGAGGCCTACCAAAGGATTACGGGAGAGAAGCTGGGTATGTGACGCTCACCCGGCATGCCCTCTCAGCTACCCCTCGCTCCTAAGATTGTTGATAGTTGCTGAAAAATGCTGTTGGGGTTAGGACATTGACAAGGGGCTTCTTAAGCTTATAATTAGTATAGCTTAAGGATAGAGGTAAAAATGCAACCATCCCAAATAGATAAACTAGAAGAAATGGAGAGAAGATACCAAGAGCTTCATCGCCTGCTTTCTGATCCTCAGGTAGCTCGAAATAGAAATCTTTTAGGAAAATACAGCCGGGAGTCCAGTAAGCTGGAAAAGTCAGTTTCTCTCTGGCAAAAATATAGAAAAGTCGAGGAAGAGATAAGGAAACTAAGAGGAATTCTTACCGATGAGAAAGAGGAGGAAGATATTAAACAGCTAGCCAGAGAGGAAGAGAGAAGTTTGGAAAAAGACCTAGAAAATTTGGAACAAAAGTTGACTAAGGCGCTGGTGCCTCAAGATTCTTATTTAGAGAGGAATGTTATTATGGAGATTCGGGCAGGAACAGGGGGAGAAGAAGCAGCCTTGTTTGCTGCTGATCTTTACAAGATGTACAGTCGCTTTGGCGGGAAAAAGAGATGGAAAATAGAGAACATGGATTTTCGTCCTACCGCCAGGGGAGGAGTGAAAGAAGCCATCTTCGCCGTTGAAGGCAAGGACGTGTTTGAAACCCTGAGGTTTGAAAGTGGGGTGCACCGGGTGCAAAGAGTGCCTATTACCGAATCGAGTGGAAGGATCCATACCTCAACGGTTACCGTAGCTGTTCTTCCCGAGCCTGAGGAGATAGAGATTGAGATTAATCCTGAGGATCTAAAAATAGAGACTTTTCATTCCTCTGGAGCTGGAGGGCAACACGTCAATGTTACCGACTCAGCTGTCCGAATCACCCATCATCCTACGGGGCTCACGACTCAATGTCAGGATGAGCGTTCCCAGCACCAAAACAAAATCAAAGCTATGCGAATTTTGAGAGCTAAGCTTCTTCAGGCGAGAGAAGATCAACAACAAAATGAGATCTCGAAGCAAAGAAAAGCTCAAATTGGAAGAGGAGATAGATCCGAGCGAATCAGGACCTATAATTTTCCTGAGGGAAGAGTTACCGACCACCGATTCCGTGTAACAGTCTACAATTTGGAAAATATTCTTAATGGAGAAATGGATAATCTTTTGGAATCCATTCATCAAAAGATAGGGGAGAGAAAAGTTGTAAGTGAAAGGGAATAGACCTAAATTATTACTTGATTTTTTAACTGAGGAGCCCTTCCCAAAATGGCTATGGGGATTAAGCCAGGAGGCAAAATCATATACAGTGGCTCTGCTTTGGAGAAAAATCAATCTCCCTGTGCTCCTTATTACCTCCAGTCACTCTCAAGCTGATGACATCTATCAGGATCTATGTACCTTCCTGGCAGGAGAAGAGGTTGTTTTTCTTCTTCCCTCCCGAGAAGAGGACCACAAAGGAGCACGTCTTAAAATTCTTCATGAACTCCGAAAAGAGAGACATCCGCTGGTGGTCTCCTCTCTGTCCGCCGTTTTCCAACCAGTCCCTCCATTATCTCATCTTGATGACAACACTCGCATACTGCGGATAGGAGGTGTTCTCAAACGAGACAGTCTGATCAAGTACCTCATCAAAGGAGAATATAAATTTTCCCCTTTGGCTGAGGAACCGGGAGATTATTCATTTCGGGGAGGCATTGTAGATTTCTTCTCTCCCTTATATCCCCATCCTATAAGAGTCGAGTTTTTTGGTGATAGGATAGATTCCATCCGGGAATTTGATCCCCGAACCCAATGTTCCCTAAAAAGAAGGAAGGAAATTGTTCTCTCACCCAAAAGTGAGCTTACCCTCCCGAGACATAAGAAAGGGGAATTTCGCGCTCTATTTGAGGTCTTTCCCCATCCCTCCACCATTGTTCTGGATGAACCTGCTATGCTCCAGAACCATCTTAGGGCCTTGAATCTCGAGCACCCGAGGGCCTGGCACAAGCTTCTCAACCGAGAGGAGTGCCTCTACCTTTCCATCCTGCCTGAGAAACCATCGTGGATGAAGCCAGGATCGACTCTTGCCCTTTCCTCATCTTCTCTAACTTCCTACCAAGGCCATCTTGACCCGCTGCTTGAGGACATAAGAAGCTGGAGCAAAAAAAAATATAACACAATCATACTGGCTCCTAATCAAGGACAGGGGGAAAGATTGAAAAAGCTATTTGCCGAGAGGGAAATGGATATATCTCTAAGAGATAGCCGCTCCCTTCTGGAAAGATCACCTCTCCCTTTCATCGCCATAGGCGATTTAAGGAGAGGTTTTGTCTTTGAGGATATTAAACAGGTCTTTATCACTGATGAAGACATCTTCAAGCGCTATCGAGAGAGAAGAAAGAGATGGGTGGATACTGAGGGACGACAAATTAGAACCTGGACAGAGCTTAAAGAAAGTGATTACGTGGTTCATATTGATTACGGAATAGGCAAATTTAGCGGAATAAAAACTCTGAGGGTCGAAGGGCGAGAATATGATTACTTTCAGGTAAACTACAAGGCGGCTGATCGTCTCTATGTACCCATTGATGCTATGGATCGCCTGCACAAATATATTGGGGATTCCAACCATCCCCCTCCGATTTACAGTCTGGAAGGAGGGTGGTGGAGATTAACCAAGAAAAGAGTCAGCAAGGCTGCTCATGAGCTCGCCGCTCCCCTCCTTCACCTCTACTCTATTCGAGAGGCTCTCCCAGGGCATGTTTTTTCCCCTGATTCAGATTGGCAGCTGGAATTTGAGGCTTCATTTCCCTATCAGGAAACTCCCGATCAGCTCAGGGCATCTCAAGAGGTCAAGAAGAACATGGAAAAACCAAATCCAATGGATATATTGGTTTGCGGCGACGCGGGATATGGCAAAACAGAAGTCGCCATGAGAGCTGCATTCAAGGCAGTTATGGACAACAAACAGGTAGCTGTTTTGGTTCCTACCACCATCCTGGCAGAGCAGCACTATCGCACCTTCACCGAAAGAATAGCCGCCTACCCTATGGTGGTTGAGATGCTTTCCCGTTTTCAAAGACCAACTGAGCAGCAAAGAATTATCAGGGATCTGAAGAGAGGAAAAGTAGACATTGTCATCGGAACCCACCGACTGATCCAGGACGACGTGAACTTCAAAGATCTGGGGCTCGTAGTAATCGATGAAGAACAAAGGTTCGGAGTAATTCATAAGAAAAAGCTGAGGGAATTTAGAAAATTAGCTGATGTATTGACCCTTAGCGCTACCCCTATTCCTCGCTCTCTTTATATGTCCCTGGTAGGTATTAGACCTATGAGCACAATTTTCACCCCACCCCAGGAAAGACAGACCATAGAAACAGCGGTTACCGAATACAAGGAGGATCTGGTAAGGAAAGCCATTCTTCGGGAACTAAAAAGAGAAGGTCAAACTTTTTATCTTTATAACCGCATCAAGGACATATACCGAGTAGCGGAAAAAATAAGGAAGCTCGTTCCCCAGGCTTCCGTCGCCGTTTCCCACGGAAGAATGCCTTCAGCGGAGCTGGAAAGAATCACTAAAGAGTTCCTGGATAGAAAATTCAACGTCCTTGTTTGTACAACTATTATAGAATCGGGTATAGACATGCCCAACGTAAATACCTTGATCGTCGAGAAGGCAGAACAGTTCGGATTGGCTGATCTTTACCAGCTAAGAGGACGCATAGGTAGAGGCAGAGTGAAGGGATACGCCTATTTTCTTCTTGCCCCTTCCAAACTCCTTACTCAAAATGCGCGCAAACGAATGGAAACAATTAGCCAATTTAAGGAACCAGGTTCTGGATTCCGGATCGCCATGCAGGACTTAGAAATAAGAGGAGCTGGTAATCTTTTAGGAAAAGAACAGCACGGCCACATAGCGGCTGTAGGATTTACCCTTTATTCTCAGCTTCTCTCTGAGGAAATAAGGAGATTAAAAGGAGAAAAGGTAGACCCTTCCCTGCCTATCAGTCTAGATCTCAAGGTAGAGGCGAGAATCTCACCCTCCTATGTGCCTTATCAGGAACAACGATTCGATCTTTATCGACGGATTGGAGAGCTAAGGGAGGAGAAAGACATATTCCAGTTTAAAGAGGAGCTAAGGGATCGGTATGGGCCCCTGCCAATGGAAACCAGAAATTTAGTTGAACTTTTAGGGATAAAGCTTCTGGCCAGGGATCTGGGTATAGTCTCACTGAGAAGAAAAGGTTCTAAAGTCTGGGCCCGCTTCTCCTCCTTCAGTCCTCTTACCCCTGAAGAACAGGCAAAGATTGAGAAAATCTTCGGCCGTGAGGTTCAACCCCTTCCACTGGACGAGAGAAATCTGGTTATTTTTCTTGAAGGTAAAGGAGCAAAATCCCTTATATCCTTGAAAAGCATTTTGCAAAAATTAAAAGATGTGCTATGATACTTTCAAATCATTGGAATATGAAAAAAATTCCTTACTTAAAATGTAAATTCTTTTAACAAGATATCCAAAGGATATTATTAATGCGAGAGAGAGAATCTCAAGGGGAAGGGTTCCCCTTGGCTGTCTTGAAAAAGGGGAGAAGGGTCAAATTATTTCTCCTTCTTGCTTTTTTCATTTTCTTAGGGGTATCTATCAGCGCTTATCCCCTGGAGCTTATTGACCGAATCATCGCCGCCGTGAACGGAGGAATTATCACCCAGAGCGAGCTTCTGCTTGAACTTCACCTGCTGCCGAGCTACAGCCCAAGCAACCCTGGTTTGACCAGAGAGGTACTCAATCTTTTGATTAAGAAAAAAATCTACCTCCAAGAGGCAAAAAGACAAGGTATAACGGTGAGTTCTCGCAGGGTGGAAAAGATCATTGCCGACAAGAGGAAGGGAATGTCTAACCAGGAATTTGAGCGCGTACTGGCAGTAAGAAATATATCTTTGGAGGATTACAAAGCCTGGCTAAAGACCGAGAGCTTAATATATGAGTTGAAACGTGAGAAATTAAGAGAGATACAGCGAGGGATAAGAGTAGACAAAGAAGAGATTGAGAACTTCTATCTGCATATGAAGCAACATCTGGAGGAAGACAAAGATGACGGGGAGGTTAGAGAATTCTTCGAGTTATATAAGGATGAGTTGGTTCATGCAGGAGAGGTCAAAATAGCCCAGATTCTTGTCCGGAGTGAGGGGGAAGCCGATCGCATTCTTAACCGAATAAAAGAAGGAGAAGACTTCCTAGTCTTGGCAAAGGAATTCTCTCTTGGTCAGGGTGCCGAAAAGGGAGCAGAGTTAGGATGGGTCAATTTAAGAGACTTGAAGTCTCCTTTGAAAAAGCTTATAGGGAGCCTGGAAACCTACGAAACCATTAAGATAAAAGAAGAGGGTTTCTACCGGATTATACAACTCCAGGATAAGAAAGAAATAAGTTTTCCTGAGTACAAAGATAAGATTAGGCAATACTTAGAGAATAAAAGGAGAGAAGAGAGTTTAAGAGAATGGCTTGAAAATCTTGAATCAAAGGCGGAAATCAAAATACTCGCGGGTCTAGTAGCCGAAATTCGCTAAATCTTTTCTCAGAAGAAGGTTGTTCACACCGGAAGGAGATAAAAATGGAGAGGTTTGTTATCCAGGGTAGAGTTCCCCTTAAAGGAAAACTTAGGATACCAGGAGCGAAAAATTCCGCTCTTCCCCTTATGTGCGCCTCGATACTAGCTGAAGGAAAAACTCGCCTTCTCAATGTTCCTCACCTGATGGACGTAGTAACTATGCAACAGGTCCTGGAAGGTCTTGGGATAAAGGTCGTCAGAAAAGATACAACTTTAGAAATCGACTCTACTAATCTTTCGGGCTTCGAGGCTCCTTATGAGTTAGTCAAGAAAATGAGAGCTTCTATTCTGGTGCTAGGGCCTCTTCTGGCCAGATACGGAAAGGCTGAAATCTGCCTCCCCGGAGGATGCTGTATTGGTAGAAGGCCGGTTAATCTTCATCTGGAGGGACTAAGAAAACTTGGAGCCAGAATAAAGGTAAAAAGAGGCTATATTGAAGCTTATACAAAAGGATTTAAAGGAAGCCCTATTCACCTTGATCTTCCCAGCGTTGGGGCCACAGAAAATCTGATGCTCTCTGCTTGTTTGAGTGAGGGAGAAACTGTCATCAAGAACGCCTCTCGGGCACCAGAAGTAGTAGATCTGGCCAGATTCTTGAGAAAGATGGGAGCCGAAATACAAGGGGAAGGAACCAGTACAATTAGAATTGGGGGTGTAAAAAAGCTAAGGTCCACCCATCACTCCATAATTCCGGACCGTATTGCGGCAGGAACTCTCCTCATGGCTATTGTCATCAGCAGAGGAGAGGCTGTGCTGGAGGGAACCCGGCCCGATCACCTGGGGATAGTCTTCACCAAACTGAGAGAAATGGGGGCAGAGATCGAAGTGAATAGCGACAAAGTCCGAATAAAAGGAGGTGATTACCTAAGATCTGTCAGGATAAAAACTCTCCCCTACCCTGGTTTTCCTACCGACCTTCAACCTCAAATAACCTCTCTTGCCTGTCTTGCTCGGGGAACCAGCGTAATTACCGAAACTATCTTTGAGAACAGATTTACCCATACTCCTGAACTTCAAAAAATGGGAGCTAAAATTAAACAGGAAGGGGCAAGAGTAGTAGTTGAGGAAATGCCCTCTTTATTCGGAAATTTGGTGAGAGCCTCTGACATAAGGGGGGGAGCAGCCCTGGTTCTAGCGGGACTAGCAGCTCAAGGAACCACCATAATAGAGGAAATTCACCACATTGATCGAGGTTACGAAGAACTCGAGGGAAATCTCTCTCAACTGGGAGCTAAAATGGTTAGAATAAAGGAATAGAGATGCCCACTATAGCTAGAAGAAAGAGAATAGGTATAGATCTGGGAACCACTAATACTTTAGTTTATGTGGAAGGCAAAGGAGTTATATTCAATGAACCGTCGGTAGTAGCCATTGAGAGAGAATCGGAAAAGATTTTGGCCATAGGAAGCCAGGCCAGGGAGATGATAGGAAAAACACCGGATAGCATCACCGCCATAAAACCAATGGAAGACGGTGTAATAGCTGACTATGATATTGTGGAGAGCACGCTAAAGTTCTATATCAGAAAAATCTATGGACGCTGGATTTTTTTGCCTCCCTATCTTATGATCTGTATCCCCACCGGGGGAACGTCGGTGGAAAGGAGAGCTGTGAAAAATGCTGCCATCAGGGTAGGATGCAAAAGAGTTTTTTTAATCGAAGAACCCAAGGCAGCAGCTATTGGAGCAAATCTGGACATTACCAAACCCCAAGGGAATATGATCATTGATATAGGAGGAGGTACCACGGATATTGCCGTCCTCTCCTTGGGGGATATCGTGAGGGGAGAATCCCTTCGCACCGGTGGTAACAAGTTGGATGAGACCATTATGAGGTATATGAGAAAAAGCTACAATTTAGCTGTGGGAGAGGTTACTGCTGAATATATAAAACAACAAATAGGGTACGCTATCCTGCCTCCTAAAAATAAGCACCTGGAAGTGAAGGGCAGAGACCTTGTCATGGGATTGCCAAAGAAAATCGAGATGGGTGCTGAAGAGATCTGCAAAGCCCTATCTGAACCCCTGAGTACCATAGTGGATGGAGTCCGAAGAGTCCTGGAAAAGACTCCTCCGGAACTGGCTGCGGACATAATTAATAATGGAATTGTCCTCAGCGGTGGAGGAAGTCTATTGAAAAACTTTGATAGACTTATCGAAAAGAATACCGGAATTTCTACCCATCTGGCGGACGATCCCTTATCCTGTGTGGCCATTGGAACAGGAAGAGCTCTGAAGAGTATAGATCTTTTGCAGGAGACGACTGACCAGTTGAGGTACTGAGCGGCATGGTAAGTCATAATCCTAGTCTCTAGAAGGATTGGAAAATGAAGGGACAGACGAGATTTATTTGCCAAAGCTGTGGCCGTGTTTCTCTTAAATGGCTGGGCCGCTGTCCCGAATGTGGAGAATGGGATAGTTTCTCCGAAGAAAAAATAAAGAAAACCCTCTCCCCTACGAATTCTTCCCGGGGAGGAGTGCTCTATAAATCCCTTCAGGAGATTGGGGAAAAGGCACAGCAGCGCTATCTTACCGGGATAAAAGAGTTTGATCGAACTCTGGGAGAAGGAGTGGTTCCCGGGTCCCTGGTTCTCATTGGGGGAGAACCAGGCATTGGGAAATCCACCCTGCTGCTGGAAGTAGCCGGCGAGCTCTCATCTTCCAAATTTCCGGTTCTTTATATCTCTGGTGAGGAGTCAGCTGAGCAGACAAAGCTAAGAGCCTCAAGGTTAGGAGTGAGATCACCTTACATTTATGTTTCCTCGGAGACCAACGTAGAAGGGATTGCCGAACTAATGGAAAAACTGAAACCCAGGGCTGTGGTCATAGATTCTATCCAGACCATTTACCGAGAGGACTTGGCATCTAGCCCTGGCTCAGTTTCCCAGGTGAGAGAATCCGCCGTTTACCTTATGAGAGTGGCCAAGGAAAGAGGAGTAGCCATCTTCCTCATAGGTCATGTGACCAAAGAGGGAGCTATTGCCGGACCAAGAGTGCTGGAGCACGTGGTAGATACAGTTCTTTATTTCGAACCTGAGCGAAGTCACGAGTACAGAATACTAAGGTCAGTAAAGAATCGATTTGGGCCTACCTTGGAGATAGGGATCTTTCGCATGGAGCAGAATGGTTTAAGAGAAGTTAGCGATCCATCTCGGCTCTTCCTCACAGACTCCTCCATAAGTGAGGACGTATCAGGTAGTGTAACAGTACCTATCATGGAAGGGACCCGGTGTTTTCTGGTAGAGATCCAAGCTCTGGTCACCTCTTCAAATCTGGCTATTCCTCGAAGGGTAACTCAGGGTGTCGATTATAATAAACTCTGCTTGCTTTTGGCCGTACTGGAGAAGAGGCAGAACCTCAGGTTCTACGATCAAGATGTTTTTATAAATGTAGCAGGTGGTATAAAAGTAGATGAACCTGCTTGTGATTTGGCCGTCGCTTTATCTGTTGTTTCCAGTCTCAAAAATCTTCCTTTCTCCAGAAGAACGGTAGCCATTGGTGAAGTGGGACTGGGAGGAGAGATCCGTCCAGTTGCTTTCATGGATAAAAGAATCGGTGAAGCAGCTAAGTTAGGGTTTAGGCGATGCCTCACTTCCAAAGTGAGACTAAATGAAAAGAAGAGTTTTCCCGGGGTCAAAGTAATGGAGTTCACCACAATCGAAAAGATACTTCAAAACGAATTCAAAGAGGAAGTAAATGGTTAAGCCCAAGCAAGACGAGGAGAGCTTATTAAGTTTCCTTAGGCTGATGTCGCCCGGAACCCCCTTGGGACAGGCTTTAGAAATCGTCCTTCAAGCAGGAACGGGAGGTCTCATAGTAGTGGGTGATACTCCCAAGGTATTGGAAGTCATTGAGGGAGGGTTTAAGGTAGATTGCAGGCTAACCCCTACCGCCCTGGCAGAGTTGGCTAAAATGGATGGAGCTATTATCCTATCTCGAGATAGGGAAAAGATACTCTATGCCAATACACAGCTAATTCCAGACCATCTTATCCCCACTACCGAGAGGGGCACTCGTCATCGAGCAGCTGAGAGAATGGCCAAACAGACAGGTTGTCCTGCTATCGCTATTTCTCAATCCCGGGGTGTAGTCAGCCTGTATCAGAGAGAGGCAAAATATGTACTGAAAACTATACCGGAGCTGATAAGAAGAGCCAGTCAAGCCTTACAGACTCTGGAGCGGTATCAAGCTGCATTTAATGAGATTCTATCGGAGCTTGATACTCTCGAATTCCAGGACGAAGTAAGATTATCCGATGTCCTCAAAGCTGTTCAGAGAACCGAGCTCATAAGAAGAATTAAGGAGGAAGTAGATCGCCATATCATAGAACTAGGAGTGGAAGCACGTTTGATAGAGATGCAGTTAAAAGAGATAATTGGGGATACCCTGGTGGAACTGAGGCAAATTGTCCGTGACTACGCTAAAGAAGATCATGAAAAAGCCCTCTCGGAATTGGAAATACTCAGCACAGAGGAGATTTTAGAACTGACCAATGTTATGCGAGCTCTTGGCTACGAGGCCAAAAGTGAAAATTTTGATCTTTCCATATTTCCTCGGGGATATCGAGCCCTGTCCGGAATTCCCCATCTGCCCCAAGTGGTGGTGGAGAACGTAGTAAAATCCCTGGGAGATCTGCCTAACATCATCAGTGCCACCGCCACAGAACTCATGGAAATCGACGAAGTAGGAGAAAGAAGAGCCAATTCCATCAGGAGAGAACTCGAAAGATTAAAAGACAGGGCACTGCTGAGTAAATAAACGAAGATAAGGATAAAACACATGAAAATAGAGCAACTCAGACTACGAATATTGTTTATCATACTGGTAGGCGTGATTTGCTATGGAGTGTCGCTAAATCTGGGCTTTAGTCCATGGATCCCTACTCTGTTGGGAGGATGGGTAGCTACTCTGGTAGTCGTTGCCGAGTTAGGACTTAGCCAGACATCGGCAAGGGTAATTATCATTGGAGCATTCGGCTTAGCCTTGGGGGTTATCTTAGCCAATCTCATCGCCTACCCTCTCTTACTCATTGCTCCGCTTAAATCTTTTGCCCCTTACATTCTTCTTTTGACTAACCTGATTTTTGCTACCATCGGAGTTACGGTGGCAACAAAAAGAGAGGAGGAGATATATAATTTTCTCTTCCGCCCGGGTAGAAAAATAAGGGGAGCCTCACAGGGTGGATATAAAATTTTAGACACCTCGGTGGTCATTGACGGGAGAATAACTGACCTCTGCAAGACTGGCTTTATTGAAGGTACCCTCATCATCCCTGAGTTCGTTCTCAGAGAAATTCACCAGATCGCTGATTCTTCTTCTTCCACCAAGCGAGCCAGGGGAAGAAGGGGTCTGGATGTGGTAAACAACCTGCAGACCCAGGAGGACGTTCCTGTAGAGATTGTTGATAAGGATTTCCCTGAGACCACAGAGGTAGATACCAAGCTTCTCCAGCTGAGCAAACTCATGGGAGGAAGGGTGCTCACCAATGATTACAGTCTAAAGAAACTGGCCAAGATCCAGGACGTAGAGGTTCTTAATATCAACGAGGTAGCTACCGCCCTCAAGCCGATTCTTCTGCCTGGAGAGAATCTCCGAATCAATATCATCAAAGAAGGAGAAAACCCCAATCAGGGAGTGGCATACCTTGAAGATGGAACCATGGTGGTGGTGGAAAAAGGCAAAAAACACATCAGCAAAGAGGTGGAGGTCACAGTGACCTCTGTCCTCCAGACGACCACTGGGAAAATGATATTCACCGAAGTCAAAGAAGAACCCAGGAAAAAAGGGGCACGAGTGAGAAGAAGTGCGAGTTGAGGTAATTATTGCCGCAGGAGGAATCGGGAGGAGGTTCGGAAAAGGTCAACCTAAACAGTTTTGCCTCGTCGAAGGAAAGCCCATTCTCTCCTGGAGCATAGGTAGATTTGAAGAGTGTGTGCTGGTAGATAGGATAATCTTGGCAGTTCCCGGAGGAATGGCAAAATATACCCGGCAGCATGTTCTATCACCCTTTGGTTATAAAAAGGTTAAAACTGTCGTAGAAGGAGGCAAGGAGCGCAGAGACTCGGTTCTGCAAGGTTTGAATATGCTGGAGACAGATACCGACACTGTCCTCGTTCATGACGGGGTTCGCCCCATCGTTTCTGAGGAACTCATAAGAAAAGTTATTCAGGCAACTCAGAGGTGGGAAGCGGTAGTTCCAGGTTTGCCAGTACGAGAGACCATGAAAGAGGTGGGGCGGGATAATCTGGTAAGCAGGACATTGGATAGGAAAAGAATTTACCTCATTCAAACCCCTCAAGGATTTAAGAAAGATCTCATATGCCGCGCTTATGCTCAGGTCAGAAAGCGAGGATGGCAGGCTAATGACGATGCCGGTCTGGTGGAAAAGCTGGGAGCAAAGGTAAAGATGATCCCGGGGGAGGAGACCAATATTAAGATCACCTCGCCTCAGGATCTAGTGGTGAGTGAGCTATTCTTAGGGGACAGAATCTAAGGAAAGCTAGATGCGGGTAGGAATTGGATACGATGTTCATCCTTTGGTAGAAGGAAGGAAGCTCATTCTGGGGGGCATTCACATCCTGCATACTAGGGGTTTGGCGGGGCATTCCGACGGAGACGCTCTTCTGCACAGTATTGGAGATGCTCTGCTGGGAGGAGCAGGGAAAGAAGATATAGGAAATCTTTTCCCTGACGACGATCCCCGGTATGAAGGAATTTCCAGCCTGAATTTACTGGGGAGGATAAAAAGAAAAGTGCTAGAAGAAGGATTCAGGATCCGGAACGTAGATGCGGTGATCGTAGCAGAAGAACCTAAACTGTCCCCCTATATTCCTCAAATGAAAGAGAACATCGCCCAGGTCCTGGGAATTGAACCGCAAACCGTGGGAGTAAAGGCTACAACTTCGGAAGGATTGGGATTTTTAGGCAAAAAAAGAGGTATTGCCTGCTGGTCAGTAGCTAGTCTCGAAAAAAAGGAAGACCCTCAAAGATAAAGACATGGGATTGGTAGTCTATAACACTTTAACTGGCAAGAAGGAAGAGTTCATCTCCCTTAAAGATAGAGAGGTTAAGATGTACGTTTGCGGGGTGACCCTCTACGATGAGCTCCACTTGGGCCATGCCAGGGCAGCGGTGATCTTTGATTTGATCAGGAGGTATTTGGAATACCGGGGGTATCAGGTAAAGTACGTAACCAATTTCACCGACGTTGATGATAAAATGATCAATCGGGCTAAAGCTCTAGGAATTTCTATCTTCGATCTAGCTGATAAGTTCATCAAAGAATACACGGAGCAGATGAAGCTTCTGGGAATCAGAGGAGCTGATGAGTATCCTCGCGCCACTGAGTGTATCAAAGAGATAATAGATCTCATTAAGAGATTGGAAGAAAAAGGCTTTGCCTACCGTCGGGATGGAGATGTATTCTTCAGGGTAAAGAAATTCCCTCAATACGGGAAACTCTCTCGCCAGAGCGTGGAAGAGCTACAAATAGGAGCCAGATTAGAGATTAATGAAAGAAAAATTGATCCCCTGGATTTTGCTCTATGGAAGAAGGAAAAAGAAGGAGAACCCTCCTGGGATAGCCCCTGGGGAAAGGGAAGACCGGGTTGGCATATTGAGTGCTCGGCCATGGCCATGAAATTCTTAGGGGAAGAAATCGATATCCACGGCGGAGGCAAGGACCTTGTTTTTCCCCATCATGAGAATGAAATTGCCCAATCGGAAGGAGCTACAGATAAGAAATTTGTTGCATACTGGGTTCATAATGGTCTTCTCACTATGAAAGATCAAAAAATGGCCAAATCAACAGGAAATGTTTTCAATCTTTCCCGGGCCCTTAAGGAATTCGGCGGTGAGATAGTAAGATACTATCTCCTTTCCGCTCATTATAGAAATCCCCTGGATTATGGAGAAGAGGCTCTAAGAGAAGCAGCTTCCTCCCTAAAGCGAATTCAAAATTTTCTTCAAAGGGCTGAGGAAATCGAAGGAGAAAACAGGCAGACAATACTCTCCCGGGATGAGAAGGAAAAAGCAGGCGATCTGGCTAAGTATGCGGATGAGATGAAACAGAATTTCATTCTGGCTATGAATGATGATTTTGATACTCCCCTCGTCTTCTCGATCATTTTTGAAGCAGTCAAAAAGGCCAATCTCCTGATGGGGAAAGCCGCTCCATTAAACAAAAAGGCTCGGGATGCTCTTCTTAAAGTGAGAAAAGAGATAAAGAGGATAGGAGAAGTACTGGCTCTATTCGGGGAGAAGAAAAAGAAGGGACTGGGGAAAGACGCCTATCAGCTCATAGAAATTCTGGTGACCGCGAGAGATGAACTGCGGGGAAAAAAAGATTGGAAATTGGCTGATGAGATAAGAAAAAAGCTGGATAGCCTGGGAATAGAATTGGAAGATACCAGGACCAGAACAGTGTGGAGGCTAAAAGGCTGGCGTAGCTTAACTGGCAGAGCAGCTGATTTGTAATCAGCAGGTTGGGGGTTCGAGTCCCTCCGCCAGCTCCATCCTCAAGAAATACCTCAGGACGCCTCCTTTTCGCTGCATAGCCGCTTTGGGTCGTCTCTGCTCCCCCTGAATTCAAAACCGGCAGAGCTGACTCGTTAGGGTAGCTGTTATAATGCTCCTTCGAGGAATGTCCTTCGGTACGTATATAAACTCTATGCTTCTAAGGAAGGACCTGCTGGTCTGCCTTATTTGGAC
>JAUVZN010000075.1 GCA_030602545.1 Candidatus Aerophobota bacterium | reverse complement strand
TCCTCCAAAATAGCCCAGAGGGTAAGAGAAATAGCCGGCCTATAGACATCTCATTTTTCAGTATCCTTCCATCTTCTCAGATTCCCAGTGCTTCCTTCATTATAATAATATCAAGCCCATCTATCCTCTTCAGGGATGGCTCGTTAGTGACAAATGCTTTAGCCCCTGCCAATATTGACGAAGCCACCTGAATTGCATCTGCAGTTTTAATACTATACTCCGCTCTTAAGCTGGAGGCAATATCGGCCGTCCTTTCATCTAAAGAAACCATCTCCAAATTAGGGAAAGTCTGCAATAGAAATTTGTACTCTTCTACTAAATCCCTATTCCTTTCTTTCTTTGGTCTAACAAGAACTTCCAGAAGAGTTATTATTGAAGTGACAGCTTTTATAGCCCCGCTCTCGATAGAGCGAAAAAGGACAGTAGTAAAAGGTTGATAGTTTTCGTTCTTCTCAAAATGGTAAATAAATCCCATAGTATCCACGCCCACAAGATGATACTTTCTTAGCGTCGCTAAAATCTTATCCTCTATTTCTCCCACGATTCTCGTTCCTTTCTAATATATTCGGTTGCATCTATCCCCTGCCATACCTCTTTACCTAAGCCCAGCATATAGTTGGTATAGTTTTTTGGTCGAGGATGGAGAACCACTTTTTCTCCTTCTACCTCAACCACAAGTTGATCTCCGGCATGAAGACCTAATTCTTTTCTCACTTTTTTCGGAATTACCACTTGATGTCTACTGCTTAACTTTACTATTGGTATCATACTTTCCTCCTTTTGTATTACATTTTCATAATCGCTTTAATTATAGAATAAAATAAAAAATTGTCAACAATAAAAACCTATTTAACTGGACATATAGGTCTGAGAAGCTTAGTTGGTCAAAAGAACATTATAAGCGAAGATGTGGTGCTTGGATTGAGAAAAGCAAAATTTGCAAGATTGTCAGAATTTGGGTATAATGAAAATTGGGAAGCATACGCCGGAGTGGCGGAATTGGCAGACGCGCTGGACTCAAAATCCAGTGGGGTTCACCCCCCGTGTGGGTTCAACTCCCACCTCCGGCACCATAAATTTGTATCTCGCCACTCGTATCTGGTGAAGAAAAGACAGGCATTCCTTAGAAACAAGGGGGAGTTGAAGCCGAGTCGAGCGCTTCCAGAGGAAGAAAAGTGAGCGCAGCGAACGACAGCGAGACCGGCAGGTTTCGGAGGACGAGTGAAGCGAGGGGGGAGAAAAACTCCCACCTCCGGCACCCCTAGGGATAGAATCCTTTTCCCTGAGGAAGCCTCCAGTATGAATTACCTAGACAGGAGACAAAGATGTGGCTGATAATAATCATTATTCCTTTGCTTATAGCCTGGTGGGTTGCTACCGATGCCAGGAAGAGAGGATACAGCAAGGGTGCCAGCTTGGTCTGGTTCCTGGGGGTCTGGCTTGCACTTATTGTTTTCCTGCCCCTCTACCTTATCCTTAGACCAAAGACCCCTCGTCAGGATGAGCTTGGAAAAGGAACCAGAGTCTGTCCCTACTGTGAAAAGCTTTACCAGGGAGAGATTTCCTATTGTCCTTACTGTGGTCAAAAACTCGACGAGGAAATGTAGTTTTTGGGAAAAGGACAGATGGTGGCAGAACAATCAAAAAAAGGAACCTGGCAGATAGGGATAGGCATGCTGGCCATTTCTCTCACGGTAGGGCTCCTTTTCGGAATGAGCTCCTTCTCAGTGCTAAAAGAGTTTACCGAAGCAGCCATCCACATAGACACTTTAAAGCTTGTAGGAATCATTATCCTGGTAATCTTTCTGGGAAATCTGCTCAAAGAGAGGGGTCACCTGGAACAACTTATGAGATCTCTGGAGACCCTTATTCGGCTGCCCAAAGTGTCAATCATCATACCCTCCGCCTTTATAGGACTGCTTCCCATGCCAGCGGGAGCCCTTCTTTCTGCACCTATGGTGGATGAACCCGGAGACAGAATGGGTCTTTCTCCGGAAACGAAGACCTTCCTGAATTACTGGTTCAGGCATGTCTGGGAGTACAGCTGGCCTCTTTACCCCGGGGTGATCATAGCCTCAGGAGTACTTGATGTCCCTATAAGAGAGATCATAATTCATCTCTTTCCCCTTACTCTGGCAGCTATTGCTTCTGGAGCTATATTTGGACTGAGCAAACTTCCCTCTGGTCTCACCACTTCTTCGGTCCAAAAACAAAAATCAAAGACCCAGTATCACGGCCTAAGAGATCTCCTTGTCAGCACCTGGCCCATTCTAGCTGTGATTCTTCTGGTTATCATTTTCAAGTTAGAGTATATCATAGCTCTTTTCATTATCGTCATTGTTCTTGTTGCCCTGGGTCATCTTCAGTCTCAAAAAATAGGACGAGCCCTGAAGCGCTCTCTATCCCCGCAGATGATCCTCCTTATTGTGTCAATAATGATATTTAAAAGAATTCTCCAATCTTCTGGAGCCTTAGCTTCCATTACAGATTTTCTTGGCAGAATGGGGATTTCCCCTCTCATTCTGTTATTTGGCATTCCATTTCTGGTAGGGGTTCTGACTGGTATACCGGTCGCTTTTGTGGGAGGAACCTTTCCTCTCCTTCTTCCTTTCATGACCCAGAGCGAGCTAAATTTCACCTATCTCATGCTCGCCTACGTAGGAGGCTTCTCAGGGGTATTGCTTTCCCCTGTGCATCTGTGTCTACTTTTTACCAAGGAATACTTTAAAGCCGATTTCAAGAAAGTCTACCGCCTTCTTTATCCACCGGTGAGTCTCGTAGTGCTGGTGGCTATAGCCATCCTCTTCCTCAGCAAGCTTCTGACATAAGAACAAGGTACAATTTGGTGAGGTTAGAGAGATAATGGAGGCAAGGCTGGAAAACAAAGGAAGAGGTAGAGATTACATCGCTCCTTAAGATGCGTATCCCACAGCCAGAACGTAAAGAGGCCGGTACCTTTTGGGAAGTTCCAGTACCCGGGAAACTTCCTCATCCGTGAAAGCTCCCACCGGACAGGTAGCTAGACCTAAGGCCACCGCCTGAAGACAGATATTCTGGCCCACATGGCCTACTTCTATTAAGACATATCGGACGCCCCTTTCTCCGTATTTAATAGTTGTCCTCTCATACTCAGCAGCGATGATTATAGAGAGGGGAGAGGCAGCCACAAAGCTCTGAGATAGACAGGCTCTGGCCAGGGGATCCTGATAGTTTCCTTTCAGAACAAAACTTACCATATGATCCTGGGGATGGTAATGATAAACTCCCTTCTCAAGTCCCTCTACATTTCTTACCGCCAGATAAATCTCAAGAGGGTATAGAGCTCCGGCGGACGGAGCAGCTCTCTTGAAACCACCCTCCTCAGTGATGCCCTGGGCTGCCCAAAGGATCTGGGATACCTGAGATAAGCTCAGGGGACGATCCAGAAAATTCCTTTGAGATCTTCTTTCCTTTATGGCCTCCTCAACCGATAATTCTCCCTTAAAGGAGGGAGAGGGTAGCTTTATCTTCTTGATTGAACTGGCGAATATTGGATCAGCCACTAATGCTCCTCCTAAAATAAGTCCCATGGCCAAAATCAGGATATTCAAGACATTCAAGGGGATCCCTTCTCCTTGAAGAACTCTGGGAATAACAAGCGACTATTATAGCTCTCCTTCAGATTCTGCGGCGAGAGGAAGCTACCTTACTCTGAAAATAGGTTCCATAAATCATTATAGGAAAATAAAGCCTTTCAGTCAATCAGCGGTATCGGGAAGGAGCTTGACACCGGACCCCTGGAGTGATAGGATAAACCCCAAAGGTGGTAGCTTGAGAAAAAAATTTTATCTCACCACACCTGTCTATTATGTGAACGACGTGCCTCATATAGGCCATACCTATACTACAGTGGCTGCCGATGCTCTAGCCAGGTATAAGCGGATGAGGGGCTATGAGGTTTTCTTCCTTACCGGAACCGATGAGCATGGAGATAAGATTCAGCAAGCGGCCAGAAAGAAGGAAACAACACCCATTGAGCTGGCTAATCGGGTAGTTAGCCGTTTTCAGTCTCTCTGGAAGACTCTTCATATATCCAATGACGATTTTCTCCGTACCACTGAGGAGCGTCACATTAAGGTGGTCAAGGAAGTCTTCTTAAAACTCTATAGGCAGGATGATATCTACAAAGGAACTTACGAGGGATGGTATTGCACGCCCTGCGAGACCTTCTGGCTTGAGTCTCAACTGGAAGGGAAAAGAGTTTGCCCGGAATGTGGACAGGCAGTAAAGAAAATCAAGGAGGAAAGTTACCTCTTCCGGCTTTCCAGGTACCAGAACAGACTCCTCCAGCATCTGGAGAAAAATCCCGAGTTCGTTCTTCCTCCTACGAGGAAGAACGAAGTAGTGCAATTCATCAGAGGTGGCCTGAGAGATCTCAGTGTAACCCGATTAAGACTGCCCTGGGGTATTCGGTGCCCTGTGGACGAGAAACATACTATATATGTCTGGGTTGATGCTCTCTTGAACTATATCTCCGCCCTGAGCTATCCTTCAGACTCTCTTTTTCTCTCATTCTGGCCGGCTAATGTTCAACTGGTGGGTAAGGATATTTTGAAATTTCATGCTATCATCTGGCCAGCTCTTCTTATGGCCCTGGGACTGGAGCCCCCTCGGCTGGTTTTTGCCCATGGTTGGTGGAAAATGACAGGAGAGAAAATGTCTAAATCCAAAGGCAACATAGTAGATCCGAACCCTCTCATCAAAGACTACGGAGCGGATGCTTTGCGCTACTTCCTTCTCCGCGAGGTTCCCTTTGGAGAAGACGGCAGCTTCTCACTCCCCCTTTTTGTCAAGCGAGTAAACAGCGATCTTGCCAATGATTTAGGAAATCTCCTCAATAGAACTGTCCCCTTGGTGACAAGGTCTTGTGGGGGAAGAATCCCCCATCCTCAGGATGGGAATAGCGCAGGATTCGAGGATTTGACAAAGAATACCCTTAGCCGATTAGATCAGTTTATGGATAGACTTTCTTTCTCCGAAGCGCTGTCGGCAATCTGGCAAATGGTAAAAGCAGCTAATCTTTACATAGATCGATCCGCTCCCTGGAGGTTAGCTAAAGAGGAAGAAAAACAAAAAGAGCTTCACACTGTCCTCTATAATCTTTTGGAGACCCTGCGGATTCTTGCTCTTATCCTTTTTCCCTTCATACCTTCCTCAGCACAAAAGATTTGGGAAGAAATCGGAATGGAGGAAAATCTGGATTCTCAAATTCTGGAGGCAAGGGATATCTGGGGTGGCCTGGTCCCGGGACGAGAGGTGAAGAAAGGACCTCCCCTTTTTCCCCGGATCAAAGAGTAAGAGGCTATGAAATACACAATGCTAGGCGAGCATCAAGGGCAAGTGCTCAATGAAATTAAAAGAGAAGACCGAGTGGCTCTGGCAAAAATATCATTTCACTCCTAAAAAAGACTTAGGGCAACATTTTCTCATAGATCCCCGAATACTGGACAGGATTGTGGAGAGCCTGCACCTTAAGATGCATGATGAGGTGCTGGAAATAGGAGCGGGCACGGGCACTCTCACAGAAAGA
>JAUVZN010000107.1 GCA_030602545.1 Candidatus Aerophobota bacterium | reverse complement strand
CAAAATTATGTTCTCGGAATTCAGTGATAATTTTTGAGCCAGAGCTTCTTTTAGCTCGCGCCCGGCTCCGTCAGGATAAAAATATATCTGAGAGGCACAATCCCTGACGGCCTGAATCGCCTTAGCCGACGGACCGAGAGGATTCTCATTGGAGGCGAGTTTAATGACTTTTTTCAACCCAAACTCCCTCTTGACTTCCTCTAGAGGTCTGCCTGGCTGATATGGCTTGATTCTCATAATTTGAGAGCCAACCAGCTTGGAAAAAATGCACTCTTTCAAAGCTCTCCTCTTTTCTGGAACAGGTTGATAACTTACAACATCCTAACCTAACTGTCAAGAATATCTCGGGACTCTTCCCCTCTCTCGCTGCATATCCGCTTTACATCATCTCTGCTCATCTTCTATAATGCTCCTTCGGGGAAAGTCCCTCGATACGCTTATAGAGCTTCTAAGTGCTAATATTTTCCTGAAAGGTCAATACTCAGCAGAGAAACTTTGTATCATCTTCAAGAATTGCTGTTCTGTGAGAATCCTCAGGCCCAATTTCCTAGCCTTCTCATATTTAGATCCAGCATCTTTTCCCACCACCACATAATCAACTCTTTTACTCACCGAACCTGTGGCCCCCGCCCCTAGCCTCTCCACGAGATCTTTAGCCTGATCACGACTGTAGTGCTCCAGGCTTCCCGTAAAAACAAAGCTTTTTCCCACCAGAGGGGTCTTTCTTTTCTCCTCCCGCTCCTCCTTCATTCTAAGTCCGTATTCTCTGAGTCTCTGAAGTAGCTTCTTATTCCTTTCCTCCTGGAAAAAAAGCTTTACTGACTCAGCGGTTCGAGGACCGATTTCGGGTATGGCCTGAAGCCTCTCCTCAGAAGCCTTGGACAGGTCTTCCAGAGAGGGAAAATTCCCAGCCAGAATCCTGGCTCCTCTTATACCCACGTACCTGATTCCCAGAGCAAAGATAAGACGAGACAATGATTGGGACTTGCTCTTTTCAATCTGAGCCAGAAGATTCTCCGAAGACTTTTCCCCCATTCTCTCAAGTCCGGAAAGGGTGGAAAGATCCAATTCATAAATGTCGGCTATATCCAAAATAAGCTTCTTATCTACCAAATGATCAATCAATTTGTCCCCCAGACCCTCAATGTCCATAGCCTGGCGCCGAGCGTAATGAGCAATCCTCTCTTTGAGCTGAGCTGGACAGGATGAGCCTATACAACGGGCTACCGCCTCATCGGGCAATCTAACTACTTTTGCCCCGCATACTGGGCACCTGGTGGGCATGAAAAATTCCTTCTCCACGCCTCCCCGCTTACTTTCCAGCACCTTAATCACCTGAGGAATGATATCTCCTCCCTTTTCGATGATGACCGTGTCTCCTATTCTAATATCCTTTCGCCGAATCTCATCCTCATTATGCAGAGTCGCTCTGGTAATGGTGGTCCCCGCCAAAGGGGTAGGATCCAGAACGGCTACCGGAGTGAGAGCTCCTGTTCTTCCCACCCCGACAAGGATATCTCTTATCTTAGTGGTAGCCTGCTTAGCTGGAAACTTATAGGCAATGGCCCAGCGGGGGCTTTTGGTGGTAGATCCGAGGCGACGCTGCTGGTCCAAACTATTAACCTTAATCACCATTCCATCTACATCATAGTCCAGCCCTTCTTTTTTCTCTACCCACTCATTGCAGTACTCAATCACCTCATTAATACTCCTCGCGAGTTTGAGGTGGGGACTAACCTTGAATCCCCATTTCTTTAGCATCTTAAGAGTCTCCAGATGGGTAGGGGGCATTCTTGCCTCAGTAGATTCCACCCAAACATAGATGAAGTTATCCAAAGGTCTTTGACGGACAAGTCCAGGATCCAGAAGTTTTAGAGATCCGGCTGCTGCATTGCGGGGATTGGCAAAAAGATTCTCCCCGTCCTTCTCCCTCTTCTTGTTGACCCTGAGAAAACCAGACCTGATCATATAAACTTCACCTCTGACTTCTATTCGCCCCAAGACCTTCTCGCGTAAGATGAGGGGTATGGTACGAATAGTCTTAAGGTTGACAGTGATTTCATCGCCTCTTCGGCCATCTCCACGGGTAGATCCCCTCACCAGGAAGCCATCTTCATAAATAAGACAGAAGGATACCCCATCTATCTTTGGTTCCACCACATATTCAAACTCCTCACCGGGCAGTTCACGATGCAGCCTCCTCTCAAACTCTCTAATTTCCTCCTCTGAATAAGTATTATCCAGACTCAGCATGGTTACTCTATGTTCTACCGTGGGAAAGCCTTCTACCGGAGCTCCTCCCACTCTCTGAGTGGGAGAGGTTGGAATCTTCAGGGAAGAATAGCGCTCCTCCAGTTCCTTTAGCTCCTTCATTAGCTCATCGTATTGGTAATCGGAGATCTGGGGGTTATTCTCAACATAGTATTTATAATCATGATAATGGATCTCGTTCCTCAGCTTCTCCGCCCTTTTTCTTATCTTACCACTAACCATTTCTAGATCCCATTCTCTACTTTTTTAGCCACTCGGACAAATCTTCTTTTTCCTACCTGCAGCACATGCTCCCTGGTGAGGGAGATCTCTAGATTGATATCCCCGATCTTTTCCCCATCACACTTTACTGCTCCCCCCTCAATAAGGCGCCTGGCCTCGGAGCGGGTCTTTGCAAGACCTGTTAGCTCCAGAAGCCTTATAATCCAAACTTTATCTCCCTTCGGCGCCCTTACACCCACGGACTCGCTTACGCCCACGGAGTCGCTCACATCCACGGAAAAGTAGGGAATTTTCTGAGGAAGCTCGCCCCTGGCAAAAACCCTTTCAAATTCATCTTCTGCTGCCTTGGCCGAGGACCTGTCCCAGTAAAAGTTCACTATCCACCTGGCTAAGTCCTTTTTGGCCTCCTTGGGATGAAGCATCCCTTTAGATAAAGCTTCCTCCTTTGAG
>JAUVZN010000043.1 GCA_030602545.1 Candidatus Aerophobota bacterium | reverse complement strand
CCCTCCAGTAGAGTAATCACCGGAGTCTTTTTCGTAACTGGCAAATAATCTCGATAGTAGTTGATTATTCCTGGCCACTGCATAGGTTTTTCCCTGTATCCTAGGCCTCAATTATAATAGAATTGCCGCTTCTGTCAAATTCGTGACCGATTTTGACAAGCTAGGGGATTTTGTTAAAATCATCCGAAGACCTGATCAAATGCAAGGGGGAGGCTTATGAGGATAGGTGTTTTGACTGGAGGGGGTGACTGCCCCGGGCTAAATGCCACTATCAGGAGCATCGTGATTCAAGGAGAAAAAGAGGGGTATGAGATAATAGGATTTATGGATGGCTGGGCCGGAGTTTTGGAAAATAGGTGGCAGAAGCTCACTGAAGAGGAGGTTGAAGATATTCACCGGGAAGGAGGAACCATCCTTTTTACCTCTCGCACTAATCCCTACAAAGAAACAAAGGGGCTGGAGAGAGTAAAGGATACTCTCAAGAAGAATAGGATAGATGCCTTAGTTGCTATTGGAGGGAACGATACGCTGGGAGTAGCCAAAAGACTCTGTGATGAAGGCATCAAAATCGTTGGGATTCCCAAGACTGTTGATAATGACCTCTCCGCCACTGATTATGCCTCTGGCTTCGATACGGCCATCAATATCGCCGTCGAGGCTATGGATAGACTCCACAGTACTGCCAGGTCTCACCATCGGGTTATGGTGGTAGAAATAATGGGACGACATGCTGGATGGATGACCCTGGAAGCAGGAATTGGTGGAGGGGCCCATATCATTCTCATTCCTGAGGTCCCCTTTGATCTGGATGAAGTCTGTCGAACTCTCATGGAAAGGAAGGATGCAGGGAAGAATTACAGCATGGTAGCTGTAGCCGAGGGAGCTAAGGCAGCTAAAGGAAGTAAGTTTCTTACTCAGGAAGTAGTAAAAGAGGCAAAAACTGATGCCTTTGGTAATATTCTTCTGGGTGGTGTGGGTGAGGCACTGGCCAAAGAGGTTGCCTCTCGAACAGGATTGGAAACCAGATCAGTTATCCTGGGCCACCTGCAGAGGGGAGGAAGTCCCTCTGCTTTTGACCGCTTTCTGGCAACAAGATTCGGAATTAAAGCAGTGGAGCTAATTAAGGAGGGAAAATTCGGCGAGATGGTCTCCCTCAAAGGCACAGATATTATCTCTGTCCCTTTAAAGGATGCGGTCGAGAGAACAAGATATGTTCCTGTGGACTGGTATAATCGGCTGGTAGGCCCTTTTTGGGGGAAGTAGAATAGATTAGTAATCTATTCCTCTTCTTGCCCCTATTCCTTCATCATAGGGATGCTTGATTTTTATTATCTCGCTGACCAGATGAGCCACCCGGCTGATGGCAGGTGGAGCGTATCGGCCAGTGAGCACTATTTCCAGGGAAGAGGGTTTATCTCGGAGAAAATCCAGGATTACCTTCTCTTGCATAAGGTGAGCATGAAGAGCTACATTTATCTCATCCAGGATTAATAAGTCATATTCTTTCCTTTTTATCTCTTCCTTAATCTCATCTAACAGACGATATAGATGGGATTTGACCTCCTCTTTTTTCTTCTCAGGAAGTTTTTCCAGAGGAAAAATTTTATATCTCCCCCCGCCTGCCATGACCTTAATTCCTAATCTTTCCAGAATGGGGATCTCTCCGGAACCCTCCTTGTTTTTGAGAAACTGAGCAAAGAGCACCTTCTGATCCCTTCCCCTCGCCCTAATGGCTTGACCTACGGCAGCGGTGGTTTTACCTTTTCCCTCCCCGGTATAAACCTGAATCAACCCTTTCCTCATCCTCTTACCCTACTACATTTATCTCTTTAAAATAAAGGGGAGGAGTCCTGGTAGATCCCACGAATCGAGCCTCACTTCCTATAGCTGCCAGTTCTTTGAGCATCTTATAAGTATTGCCGCTGATCATTACATCCTTAACTCTTCCCTTGATCTTTCCATCTTCTATCTTGTAGCCAAGATCCAGATTGACGGAGAACTCTCCCATGAGGGTGTTACCCTGTCCACTTCCTATAACTTGGTCTACCAGAATTCCCTCTTTTATGTCGTGAATCATTTCCTCAAAGGAAACTTCTCCTTCCTTGAGGATAAGATTGGTGGTGGATGGGGAGGGTAGACTATCATAGCTTCTCGCCGCATTGGCGGTAGAGCGTGTTCTCATTAAACCCGCTGTTTGCAGGTCGTAAATAAAGCTTTTGAGTCTCCCTTTCTCTATTATTTGAGTGGGACGGGATGGAATGCCTTCTCCATCCAGGGGTGAGGAGGCAGGGCCAAAAGGAAAAGTAGCATCGTCAACAATATTCAAGGAGGAAGAAGCTATATAGGTTCTCATTTTCTTCAAGAGTGGAGAGACTTTTTTCTGTACCACTTTCCCGTTAATTCCCATTTTCAGGGATTTAAGAAGAAGAGGAACAGCTTTGGAGGTGAAGATAGCTGGATACTTACCAGAAGAAATCCGCACCCGTCTCTTAGCCAGACTCACTAGCTCTATCAGCCTCTCTGCTAAGGTGCGGCTATAGTCTCCGTATGTGCTGCTGGATTCCTCCTCCCCCACTCCCAGGAATTCTTCTTCCCTGGCGAGGAATCCGTAAAGGAAAAATTGGTAATCTGTCTTTTTGTAAGATTGGTTGAGCCCCCGGCTGTTGATGATAGATACCTTCCTTTCCATCTTTTCTATTTCTGCTTCACATTCCAGGTAAGGGAATTTTTTTCTTACAAGGCGGATGGCCTTCTCACCTTTCTCTATCATCTCTTGAGCTTCCAGGGCGGCAGTTCGGGTATCGTGACAATTAATCAGGGGGACCTTACCAGAGGAAGGTAGATGGAAGTGAGCCTCCTGTCCAAATTGGGAAGAATCCAGAGCTCTTTGTATGAGGAGGTGAGGATCATCTCCATCTGTAGTGCTGGAGAAGCCGATCTTACCCTTCCTGATCACCCTTAAGCCTATCCCTTCTTCAGAGGCAGAGTCAACTGACTTTAGTCTGTTAGCTTGAAATTTCACCGTCTTAACCTGCGATCTCACCTGGTAGACCTCTGCCTCTTGAGCTTGAGAAGCTACCATATCCAGGATTCTCTCCATCCTATCTTCCTCCCACTACCACATCCTTAATCCTCAGGTGCGGTCCCCCGGTAGCCACGGGTAAGGGGTACTGAGATCCTTTTCCACAGCCTCCGGACCCTGTAAAAAGAACAAGGTCTCGTCCTATGGCATCAATGTTGGATAAGGTGGTAAATATATTTCCGGTGAGATTGATATCTCTGAACTTTTTCCCCAGCCTCCCCTTTTCTATAATATACCCCTCCTCCGGGGAGAAGGTAAACATCTCTAGATTGGTCTGTCCGCCTCGGAATCCTTTCACATAAAGTCCCTCTTCTACCTCATCAATCATCTCTTCCAGGGTCTTGGCTCGTGGGGCGATATAGGTATTACTCATCCTCACGATGGGCGGATACTCATAGCTTACCGCCCGGGCATTTCCAGTGGGCGCCTCCCCCATCTTAGCCGCCGTTTCCCGGGAGTGGAGTCGTCTCACCAGTTTTCCCTGTCTGATGAGATAGGTCTTTCCCGCAGGAACTCCTTCGTCATCATACAGGTAGTGTCCTCCCTCTCCTTTGATGGGAGCCTCATCAATAATGTCTAGCTCCTCCGATCCAAAGACTCTCCCCAGACGCATGATTCTTGCCAGTCTCTTATTTTCATATAAAAAGTCAGCTTCGGAAAGATGGCCGAAGGCCTCATGGGCAAAGATTCCAGCTAATTTGGGATCCACTATGATGGTATATCTACCTCCTGGGAATGGCTCAGCATCCAGAAGAGACAGAGCCCTCCGGCTTACCTCTTCAGCCTCTTTCTCTCTCCCTTCTATAATTTCATATCCTCCTGTTCCTCCGATTCCCTCGTGGGCAGTCTGGATATTGTCACCTTTGCGAGCAATGGCTGTCATCCCTAAGACCATATCCATCTTTTCTTGCTGGATATATGTTCCCTCAGAGTTAACAAAGTATTTTATGGTGTGAATATCAGCGTACTTCAGATCCGAGGTCTGGATGTCCTCATGAGAAAGAAGAGTCTGATTATAGCGACTCAGGAGAAAATACTTCTCCTCCAGGCTAATTCGGCGAGGGTCTTTTCGAAGATCCAGGGATATAATCTCGTCATGAGGAGCTACCGGAGCCAATTTGATTTTCCCTCGCTTCAAGAGACGAGCCTGCTTTACGGCTAATTCTAAATTTTTCTCCAGGCTTTCCAGGTCATTAAAGGAGACAAAACTCCATCCGCCTTTGAATTTTGCTCTGATTCCCCCTCCTTTCTCTTCCCACTCACCTATTCGCTCCACCTCCTTACCCACATAGTGAATTTCAGTGGTCCGGATCTCCTCGTACCGGATTTCCACATAATCAGCTCTAACTTTATTTAAACAGGACATAAGGTGAGCTTTCATTCAGGAAACTCTCTCGATAATCTCATCGGCGATGTCAAAGTTAGCATATACCCTCTGTACTTCCTCAGATTCTTCCAGGGCATCCATCAAGTGCAGCATCTTTAAAGCATTTTTTTCTTCAAGAGGAACTGTAGTTTGAGGTACCATGGTGAGTTCAAGGAGTTCAGGAGTATATCCTTCCTTTTGCGTGATCTCTTTGATTTGAGGTAGCTTATCGGGAGGGAAAATGACTTCCAGAGTGTCACTCTCTTCTTTTATATCCTCTGCTCCTGCCTCGATAGCGACTTCGATGATCCTATCCTCATTCACTTTTTCCTTGTCCACAACCAGAGAACCTTTGCGCTCAAAAAGCCAGCTCACACATCCTGCTTCTCCTAGATGACCTCCATGATGACTAAGAATGTGTCTTATCTCGGAGATTGCTCTTTTCTTGTTATCGGTAACACCTTCGATGAGGAGAGCTACTCCCGCCGGACCATACCCTTCGCAGGTAAAACTCTCATAGCTTACTCCTGGAAGTTCTCCTGTGCCCCGTTTAATGGCTTTTTGGATATTTTCCTTGGGCATACCCACTTCCTGAGCCATTTCAATGGCCAGCCTAAGGTTTGGATTCAACTCTGGATCACTCCCTCCCCTGGCTTCTATGGTGAGCCTACGGGATATTTTGCTGAATACTTTTCCTTTCTCAGCGTCCTTCCTGGCCTTTTTATGTTTTATGCTGCTCCATTTCGAATGACCGGACATTTTACATCACCCCCTTTTTTAGCACCTCACTTGATAGCAATCCAAAGAAATTTTTGAAATTCCTCTACTTAAACAATATACCAGAGAGGGCGGGTGCGTCAACAGTGAAATTGGGGAAAATTTACCGCCGAGATAGGGGGTTCTCCTTTCAGCACTCTCAAAACATTCTTGGCTGTCATTATTCCCATCTCTCGAAGAGTCTCATGGGTGTAAGCAGCAATATGAGGGGTGGTAATGAGATTGTCCAATTTTAGAAGGCGACTGTCCGCAGGCAGCGGTTCCTCTTTATAAACATCAATGGCTGCTCCGGCTATCTTTTTCTCCTTCAGGGCTGAGTAAAGAGCATCTTCATCCAGAATTTCTCCTCTGGCTGTATTGATGAGATAAGCAGATGGCTTCATCAAGGAGATCTCTTTTTGTCCCAGCATATTCCTGTTTTTTTCTGTTAGGGGAATATGAAGAGTGACAAAGTCAGAGTTGGTAAGGAGGGTTTCCAGACATACATACTCCATCTTTAGCTGAGAAGCTAATTTCTTATCTGGAGCAATATCATAAGCTAATACTCTCATATCGAAACCCCCAGCTCTATTTATAACCACCCTTCCTATCCTTCCCGTTCCCACAACGCCTAAGGTCTTTCCCCAGATCTCATGACCTATTATTCTTCCCCATTCACCGCACTTGAGGCTGTAGTCAGCTTTGCAAATGCTGCGGGATAGAGAAAGAATTAAACCAAAGGTAAAATCAGCTACAGCATTGGCATTGGTTCCGGGAGTAGTGGTGACCAAAATCCCTTTTTTCGATGCCGCTTCCAGATCTATATTGTCTACTCCCACTCCATGCTTGGAGATAACTTTTAGCCTATCAGCTATCTCTATAACCCTGGCGGTTACCTCATCCACCCCCACTATTACTGCATCTACGCCCTCTATTAACTCCAGTAGCTCCTTCTCTTTAAGAGCCCGGGGGTATGGACTTTTGATGATTTCACAGCCTCCTTCCTCTAGCATCTTAATGGAGTTCTTGTATACTTTTCCGAAGGATCTGGAAGTGATCAAAACCCTACTCATTGCTGTTCTCCCTTTAGTCAAAGCTTCCCACTCATTCTGTCTGGCTAGAGGTGCGGAATTTTGCCATTTCAGCAAATCCTATCTCTAAGTCCTCATATATTCTTTTGTAAATTCTAAAAAGCTGGGTGTATTTCTTTTGATGAGCCAGGTTTGGTTTATACAGCTCCTTTATCTTAACTAATTTTTTACCCTCCTTTATATTTTCTAGCTGACCCAACGCCCTCTTAGCTAAAATAAAGGCCCCAAAGGCCGTAGCTTCCGAAACCTGGGGGATGAGAATCTCCCGACCACAAATATCGGCCAGGATCTTTATCCAGAGGGAAGAGTGGGTGAATCCGCCGGTAGCTCTCAGCTCATCCGTCTTTCCCGCTACCTCCTCCACGAGCTGAATGAGGCTATAGATACAGAAGCTAATTCCTTCCAAAACCCCCCTGGCCAGATGTTTCTTGGTATGGTGCAAGGAAAGACCAAAGAAAACCCCCCTGGCCTGGGGATTCCAGTAGGGGGATCTTTCTTCAGAAAGATAGGGAAGGAAGATAAGTCCCTCCGAACCTATGCCTATCTGGGCAGCGTACTCATTGAGAATTTCATAACTGGTCCTACCCAGGAGAGAACTCACTTTATCCTCGTCCTTGCAGAACTGATCTCTGAACCAACGATAGACGTTACCTCCGCTGTTAACCGCTGCTCCGCATACCCAGTGTCGGTCAGCCAGATAATAGCACCAGGTTCTTGCCTTCTCATCCTTATCTAGCCTTGGTTCCTCTATCACCACCCGGGCAGCTCCACTGGCACCGATCATAACAGCCATAGAATTTCTTTCCATCGCTCCACTTCCTAGACTTGCCAGCACTCCATCCCCACATCCTACAATCAAAGATGTAGAGGAGGAGATACCCATCTGCCTGGCATATTGGGGAGTGATGGGCCCGAGCTTTGTGGTGGGGTCAACAGGTTGGGAGAGCTTGCCTCGAGGCAGCTCTAGAAAGGTAAGGGTATCCTCATCCCAATTAAGTCTGTGAATATTAAGCAGCCCCGAACCAGAAGCTACCGATTGATCTACTAAAAGCTGACCGGTGAGTTTAAAAATCAAATATGCTTTTATGGAGACAAATTTGTCGGTTTTCTTATAAACCTGAGGGAGTTTATTTTTCATCCAGAGAATTTTAGAAAAGGGATAGGCAGGAGTAATTGGACATCCAGTGTTCTCATAAAGTCTTCGGCTAATGGGCTCTCGTCGAATTTTCTCGGCATATTGGGTACTTCGAGTATCTACCCAGATGATGGCTCTGGTGAGAGGCCTGCCTTTTCCATCCAGGGCAATGAGACTGTGAAAAACTGAGCTGAGGCTCAAAGCAGCGACGGATGAAGGAGAGATTCTTGCTTCTTCGACAGAAGCCTTGATAACGGCGAGCATCTGAGAAAAAATGACTTCCGGGTCCTGCTCTGCACCCCCTCCGGGAAGATAGATTATGGGATATTCTGCGCCCTGGCTAGCCAGGATATTCCCCTGAGAATCAAAAACAGTGGACCTACAACCTGTGGTTCCTATATCCACTCCAATTATACAGGGGTCTTGCTCCTCCCGTCTCAATGCCACCCCCCCTAGAGGTTCTTTTCATAATAGCAGGCTATTTCATTTTTGTATGCTTGTCAAATGCACCGATTTACAAAACTCACAAGCTCTTGACAATAACTTCTGGCAGGATATAATGCAGGCGGAGAATAGATTAACCACTATCTTGAGGGACAAAATGGATTTTATGGAAAAATGGGATAAGGCGACTCAGGAGACCAAAATCCTGAGGTCCCGCCTGCGTAATCTTCTGGCTTTCGAAGCCACTGAGCTACCCTATGTAGCTTTGGCTTCTTCATCTGTTAATCCTGGAGATACAGTGGTGAGAAAAGGTAAGATAGTAGTCCATAGACCTCTGCTTCTTCTTCCCTCTCGGTTCTTACCTCAATTTGAGGGATTCGATTTTGAAGAAGACTACCAGGTGGACAGTGATAAGATTAGAAGATTTTTTCTTATGAGAGGAATCTCTTTCCCCTCTTTGAAGTACTGTAATGAGACCCACACCGTTGATGTATTTGAAGGATACCTGGAAAAAGCTGTGGATTATTTTTCCCGGGAGATGGAAAAAAGGGAAGATGTCCATTCTGGATTGATGTTAGGACTGGAAGATTGTTGGCAGTTTTCCGTTATTATTTATGTAGCTACTCTGGCGGTTAGATCGCTCCCCGGCGATCTAGAAAAGCTTCTGGATGATTTCAATAAGAAGAAAGACTGGTGAGATATTGTCAAATAGAAGATGAATCTTAACAGGGGGCTACCTTTTCAGGTAGCCCTTTTTTTGTTTTGTTATAAAATCTAGTAAGGGGTTTTGTGAGGTGAGAGGATGGGAAATACCCCATTTCTTATTGTTTTAATAGCCGGGTTTCTCTCTTTTCTTTCCCCCTGCGTGCTTCCTCTACTTCCTTCCTATCTTTCTTTTATAACCGGCATCTCTTTAGAGGAACTCATACAAAAAGGGAAGGATTCCCGGATGAGGAAGATAACCATTATTCATTCCCTCATATTTATCTTTGGCTTTTCCCTGGTTTTCGTTCTTCTGGGAACCTCGGCTTCTTTAGTGGGAAAGATCTTTACCAGCTACCAGATATGGATAACAAGAGTAGGGGGAATCTTTATCATTATCTTTGGTCTCCACCTAATGGGAGTAGTCAATTTGGGTCCTCTTCAAAGGGAGAAGAAAATTCATCTGGGCCGAAAGCCCCTTGGCTATCTGGGTTCCTTTTTGGTAGGAATAGTTTTTGCCGCCGGTTGGAGTCCCTGTATTGGTCCCATCTTAGGGGCCATTCTCTTTTATGCCGCCAGCAAAGATTCAGTAGTTTTAGGGATTAGCCTTCTAGCTACCTATTCGCTGGGTCTAGCTATACCTTTCTTTTTGTCATCTTTAGCTCTCGAGGTTTTCCTGGAATATTACGGAAAATTGAGGAAACACCTAAGGCTGGTCTCGCTTATCAGTGGGAGCCTCTTAGTGGTGGTGGGAGTCTTATTA
>JAUVZN010000070.1 GCA_030602545.1 Candidatus Aerophobota bacterium | reverse complement strand
TCCCCGCACCGCTACCAAACCTGTCAAAATTAGTACTTTGTTCTCTGATTAGCATTTTGAAGCATGACAATTTGAAAAATTCTCACGGCTGAAAGACCAGAAAAAATCTTAGCTAAAGCACAAGATATTCAAGGGGAGACGCTGGTAAGCCTAATAAGATCTCGTCCGGGTGGCTCCGGACCTTACGGCAACCGTAAGGTAGGCAGAATCGGTGTTATTAGATGTGAGGAGTTTCTTAAGGGAGAAGATGGCTTCTCATCCTCATAAACCCAGCTCGATGGAAATTCTCTTCATAGATTCAAGGACATGGCTGATGTGATCTTTCAAACTCACCCCAAAATCTTTTGCCCCCTTCTCAATGTTTTTCCGATCTACCCCCCGGGCAAAAGCCTTATCCTTCCATTTTTTCATAACTGACTTGACAGAAACATCGCCGATGTGCTTTGAGGGTCGCACCAGGGCCACGGCTACGATAAGTCCCGTGAGCTCATCTACGGCGTAAAGGGCCTTGTCGAGAAGACTCTCACGAGGCACTCCGGTATGTTCACCGTGGGACAAAATGGCGTGGATCATTTCTTCCGGGTATCCCTTTTTGCGCAGAATCTCAGCTCCTTTGGCTGGGTGCTCTCCCAGGGAAGGGTGCTTCTCATAATCAAAATCATGAAGGAGTCCGGTGACTCCCCATTTCTCAGGGTCTTCCCCAAACTTTTTAGCATAATCCTGCACAGCTGCTTCCACGGCCAGAGAATGCTTGATGAGATTCTCGTTCTTGGTGTACTCCTTTAACAATGCATGTGCCTCTTCCCTGGTTGGCCAAGACATTTTGATTACCCCTGCCTCCTTATTGTTAGTGTGTTATGAGAACCTTGCCCATCCACAGTCTTTGTTTTTCTAAGCGGTCTCTTTGTACCTGGTCACCGTAAATCGGTGGATTTCTAATTCCTTGTCCGGTACCCCGCTGAGTCCTGCTTTTTGCTTGGCAATTTCCAGTTGCTGGTGAGTTGTATCTACCCCCTCCAGACCAGGTAACAAAAGTCCTCTCTGCCATCCTCTTCTGACAATCACACCATATTTTCTGGGGTCCAGATCCTCTTTTGATTTCACTGGCTCGGGTGTATTCAGAATATCCACAGAAACTTCCAAATCTGCCAGCTCTTTCTCCTCTACCGGAGGAAAACGCGGATCCTGAGTAGCAGCACTAATAGCGTTCTTTATGATTTCTTCAGCGATGCTTTTCTGGGTGGGAAGAAAGGTGCCGATGCAGCCTCTGAGTCTACCTTTTTTGTGAAGGGAGACAAAAACTCCTGACTTTCGCTGAAACTCTTTGGGAGAATGAGGAGAGGAAATTGTCTTTCCTTCACGGATATAGCTACTAATGGTTTGCCTGACCAGGTAAATAGGGAATTCCTTCTCTTCCATCTGACTCCTCCTTCTCGTGGAGCCAAATCAGTCCCCTCTTCCAAGGTACTTCACTTTCATAAGTCACATTTGAGGAATCCTGAAAATACTCATATTCTCTTTCCCAAAATATCCCTTTCTTTGAGGGAGTATCCTTTTATAAAATCATAGCTGCTAATAGAATTTCGGTTAGGAAGCTGGACCTCTTTGATGAAGAGGTTCCCGTCACCCCCTCTTACCCAAAACCCCTTCTCTTTTTCTATCTTAACAATGGTACCGGGACAAACATCCCCTGCTTCTCCAAAATTTCCATTGAGGAGGTCGGTCCGCCAGATTTTCACCTTTAGCATCTTCGCTCTCACCATAGCAAGAGTAAAAGCACCTGGGTAAGGATTTAATCCCCTCACCAAGTTGTGAATATCCAAACAGGGCCTTTCCCAGTCGATCTCGGTCTGATCCCTGGTTATTTTTGGAGCATAACTCACTTTCTTCTCGTCCTGCTCGAAGAAACTCACACAGCCTTCCTTTATCCTCCTCACCGTTTCTTCCAGCAGGGCTGCTCCCATCACCGCCAGCCTTTTCTCTAAATCCTTAGCCGTATCACTCAGCTTGATGACAACCTTCTTCTGCAGTATTATCTTTCCTTCATCCACTCCGGCCTCTATGTTCTGTACCGTCAGCCCGGTTTCTCTTTCTCCCTTGATGATGGCCCAGGGAATAGGGGCGGGTCCTCTATAGCGAGGTAGAAGAGAGGGATGAAGATTGATAGCGTATATTTTAGGAATAACCAGAAGGGATGGAGGTAGAATCTGACCAAAAGCCACCACCACCACGAGATCGGGCTGGATTTTTCTGACCCCATCCAAAAAGGAGGAGTCTCTCACTCTCTGAGGTTGATAAACAGGAATATGGTTCTTTTCCGCTAGACTCTTCACCGGAGAGGGAATGATTCTTCCGCCTCTTCCTACCGGACGATCGGGCTGCGTCACCACGCCCACTATCTGTTCCCTCTTTGTCAACGCTCCCAGTGAGGGACAGGCAAATTCAGGAGTACCCATGAAAAGAATACGCAAAACCATCCTCAGCAAAGATCCCTACCCTTCCTCATGAAAGAAAACTTTTGAGTCTTTTTGTCTACAGGGGTACCTTCTCGAGGCACAGTGCGCTTTTTTCTCTTGGGGCGCATGCTGCACTTGAAGTCAGGTTCCCAGACCCAATGCGTTGGCTCAAAAATCCTCCTCATTACGAACAGGGTAGGGATCAGTAATTCCTTATCCTCTGAAGCTTCAACATTTTTCTTCGTTCTCTGCGAATGGCTCTCAGCCTTTTTCTCCTTTTTCTCTCTGTCGGCTTCTCATACTCCTGGTGCCTTCTTATCTCTCCAGTCAAACCAGACTGCTGGCATTGTATTTTAAACCGATTTAGAGCTTGAGAAAAGGAATTATAATCATCCACCTTTATACTAACCAAAAATCCTGCACCTCCTTTACCTCCCTTTTAGTCTAACACATTTTTGCCTCAAGTCAAGCAGAAACGATTTGACAAGTCCTCACCCTGGAGGCCATCCCAATCGTCTCCCTCCCAAAAGATGAAAATGCAAATGTCCTACTGACTGTCCTGCTTCCTCGCCACAGTTGCAAATTATCCTGAATCTCCTCTCTATCCTCTTCTCCTTGGCTATCTTTTTGGCAACCAAATGGATCTTCCCTACCAGCACCTCGTCAGTCGAAGAAAGATGGAGAAGATCAACAATATGTTTTCTGGGAAGAATTAAGATATGAACCGGAGCCTGAGGATTCATATCCTCAAAGGCTATCACGTCACTATCCTCATGAACAATCTGAAAGTGTAGTTTCTTCTCGGCTATTTCACAAAAGATACATCCATCCATCTTTGAAGCTCTCTTAGGAGTTAAACCTTCTTCTTGCTTAAGTTTAACCTCCCTAATTCATCAATGTCGATGAGTCTTACCGAGATCTCGTCCCCTACTTTGATTACATCAGAAACATTCTTGACAAATCGATCGCTGAGCTCTGAAACATGAACCAGCCCTTCTCTTCCCGGCAGAATTTCCACAAAAGCCCCAAAGTCAGTTACTTTCTTGACCTTTCCCAGATAAACCTCCCCTACTTTTGGTTCCTGAATTATCTGCTTTATCATGTCAACTGCCTTCTTCGTGCTCTCCCTATCCAGGGAAGAGATACTTACCTTGCTTTCTATATCATCTATCTCAACTTCTGCTCCTGTTTCTTTGATAATCCCCTTTATCACCTTTCCTCCCGGGCCAATGATATTCCCAATCTTATCCTGAGGTATGGAGAGAATAGCGATGTGAGGAGCATATTGGGAAAGCTGATCCCGAGGACTTTTAATCGTTTTCTCCATTTCTTCCAGTATGAAATTCCGTGCCCTCTTCGCCTTTTCCAGAGCCCCCTTGAGTACTTCCAGACTTACCCCAGAAATCTTAATGTCAAGCTGCAGTGCCGTAATCCCAGTCCTGGTTCCAGCAACCTTAAAGTCCATATCCCCCAGCCTATCTTCTAATCCCTGAATGTCGGTGAGAATAACAGTTTTATCTCCTTCCTTGATAAGTCCTATTCCTATGCCCGCGATGGGCTCACTTATAGGAACTCCGGCGTCCATCAAACAAAGACTTCCCGCGCACACAGAGGCCATGGACGAAGAGCCATTGGACTCCAGGATATCAGAGACCAAGCGTATGGTGTAGGGAAAGGAGCCTTCGGGAGGAAGAATGGGTAGAAGAGCTCTTTCTGCCAGGAAACCATGTCCGATCTCCCTTCTTCCCGGACCTCTGAGGAACCGAGTCTCTCCTGTAGAAAAAGGAGGAAAATTGTAATGGAACATAAATCTCTTGGATATTTCTTCCCTTTGCAGTCCATTTATTCTTTGCTCATCGGCAGAAGTCCCCAAAGTTGCCACCACCAATGACTGAGTTCCTCCACGAGCAAAGAGTCCCGAACCGTGTACCCTGGGCAGGATTCCTACTTCACAACTGATAGGCCTGATTTCATCGAGTCCTCTTGCGTCCCACCTTTTAGTTTCCCCGATAATGAGCTGGCGCATCTTCTCTTTCTTTAGCTCTTCCAAAATGATAAGGAAATCTCTTTCCTTGTCAGGATAAGCTGGTAGGAATTGGGTCAGCACTTCCTCATGGATCTTGTCCAGGTAGCTATCTTTTCTCTCTTTAGTCCAGTCTCCCTCAATGCTCTCAATCTTGTCTTTGGCATACTCCTCTATTTCCTTCTTGATCTTCTCTTCAATTTTATAAAGAGGAAACTCCTTTTTCTCCGTCTCTGCCTGGGATATGAACTTTTCCTGCACCTGGATTATTTCTTTGATACATGAATGAGCCTCCTGAAAGGCCTTTAGTATCACCTCTCCCTCAACCTCTCTCGCCTCCCCCTCCACCATTATTATCCCCTCTTTGGTTCCTGCTACCACTAGATCTAGCTCGCTTTCCTTGAGCTGGCTGTCAGTCGGATTGATGGTAAATTCTCCTTTTAGCATACTCACTCTCACAGCCCCTATGGGCTGAATATAGGGAAAGCCAGAGATGGATAGAGCACCGGAAGCTCCTATGATGGCTAGAGTCGGTGGCTGGCTAGATTCACTGGCCGAGAGAACCGTCGCTATAATCTGCACTTCATTTCTGAGCTCCTTGGGAAGAAGAGGTCTGATGGATCTATCAATTAGCCGACTGGCAAGAATTTCACCATCAGAAGGTCTTCCCTCCCTCTTAAAAAATCCACCGGGGATTTTCCCTGCTGCATAGGCCCTCTCACGATAGTCCACAACCAAAGGAATGAAATCTCGTTCCTCCTGAGTGGTAGAAGAGATAACCACGGTGACTAAAACAATGGTCTCCTCATATTGAACCAAAACTGCCCCATCGCTTCTTCTAGCTACCCTTCCCGCTTCCAGAGTCAGGGTCTTGCCCCCTATTTCCTTTTTTATCTTAACTATTTTCTTCTCTTGCATAGATTACCTTCTTAGTCCTAAATCTTTTATTGTCTTCTTGTATTTTTCTTTATCCTCCCCCTTGAGATAGTCCAGAAGTTTCCTTCTTCTTGCCACCAGCTGGAGAAGTCCCCTTTTGGAACCCTGGTCCTTTTTGTGCTGGGCAAGATGGGTAGACAGATTGCTGATTCGCTCCGTGAGGACGGCGATCTGAAGGGGAGTGGAACCAGTATCCTTCTCATGCAATCTAAATTTCTCCTGTATCTCTCTCTTTTTGACCTCACCTATACTCATTTATTAATTTCTCCTCCTTTATCTCGAGATATTCAAAGGGAACGCGATGATAATTTTTATTGTATCATATTCTTATGAACTTGTAAAGGAAATCTTTATCCTGAGCCAGGGATGTATACAATACTGGAGAAAAGCAAAGGTTTCTCCTTGCTTTCTTCATCCTGACTCTTAAGTCTTATCTTTACCATCTGCGGGAGAGCATCATCTCTTATATCATCCGGGGTTCCCATGGTAGAGTCCCAACTCTTATGCCACTTCTCGCCACTATAATAAGAAAAAAAGAGCTCCAGAATACCGTTGGCAAGCACTGCGGTGGACCCTCCTTCTCCTGGACGAGAGTCCAGGTGTGACTTGACCATCCTCTTAAGATGAGAGTCTTTCAAATAGTATCTTAACTCACAAAGGTCG
>JAUVZN010000090.1 GCA_030602545.1 Candidatus Aerophobota bacterium | reverse complement strand
CAGCATAAAATAGAGGCGAGATAATGCCGTCAACACTATTTTCTGCAACTGTCTCTACTGTTGCCCTGATAATCTCATCTTGATCCAATGTCTGGGTATCTCTTCCCACTATCAGAGAAAGCTTCTTTCGAGCATCCTCGATATTTCCTAATTTGAGCGACTCATGGACAGATCTTGCCTCTTTATCCAGGCTTCTGGTAGAAAGAGCGGTGAAGATAAGGACGGTGCTGATGGTAAATCCTGCCCATCTATTAACATGCTCGGCGAGTCTAATAGCAAAAAAGCTACCCAGATATACTAGCCCCACCACTGTTATGGCCAAGACCGTCCCCGCTAGTACCTCGGCCGAGACAGATTTTCTTCTCAACCTTTTCTCCAGATACTTGACGAGCTTCCCCATACCCCTGACTGGATGAGGCAGATAGTAGGGATCACCGAAAATCAAATCTAACAAATAGGCTAAAATAATAGCTAGTAGTCTCATGGTCACCCTAAATATTCTTTCATTCTCTGTCTTCCAGCTTTGTCTTCCAGAATGCATCTTGAAATATCTAGAAACCGCTGCTCTTCTCTTTGATGAATTTTGCTCTCAAGTATTATTATCCTCTTTTTGAATATGGGACCATCAATGACCAATGTGTGATACTCACCGGCTTCACCACAAGGGGTAATATTCTCGAGGGTAGTTATATCTTTAACGAATCTACCATCAATTTTGCGACCAAGCCACTTCTTATCCAGAAATTCTATCTTTACCGCCACTACAATTGCTTGGAATCCTGAATTTATGAAATCCTCAAGGATTTCCTTTTGTTGTTTTCCCCACAAGGGTAAATATGGTCGAATGCTTATTTCTTTGCAGACTCTCTTGACCCAGGTTCGATGTTCCTCCAGGTCTATATCTCCGAAGACCCCTCCTTCTATCCCTCTCTCTTTTAGCTGGAAGACTACCTTCTTGAAATTATCTTCATAACTTTCCCAGCCTGTCTTTCTCTGAATGAGAGGGACACCCATCGCCTCTGCCTGGAGTGATAGAACTTCTCGAGCTAATCCATGAGTCCTTGATCTTGAGCCGTCCTGAGTAATCATATTGAGAAGATATGAAGGGGTGAGTCCATCAAGTTTCGCTTTATGAAAGGCAAGAGAGCTTTCCTTCCCTCCACTCCAGGAAACAAATACATTACTCATTCTGAATACCTCCACAGATGCGGCAGTGGTTTGCCTCTTTTTCTATCCCTGCTCCGCATCTACCACAAGCCGCCTGGCCCGCCTTAGGAGCTGGAATTTCTCCTACCACTTTTCGATATATTTGGTAATAGAAAAGATGCTCTTTGCTCATAAATCTCACCGGATAGGCCCTTCTTTTCTCTTCAAATTCTTCATGGGAAATCTTCTCTGAGATAATCCTGCGAAGCCTTCTTGTTCCCGAGCCATATTCCAGGGGTCTTTTGTCCTGCCAGATAATCTTTGGGGGCAGGACATCTTCAAAAGCCTTGCGTAGGATCCATTTGCCCCATGTTTTTCCTTCTTCAGCCCTTATCTTAAGATGCTTCGGTATCTTCAGAGCCAGCTTGATCATCTCATCAGAGAGATAAGGCTGCCTTATTTCTACCCCCAACTTCTCGCCAAGAATATTAGAGGAAAAACGCATCCTCCGTCTAAGCCCTAGGATATAACTTTCCAGATCAGGCAAATTAAACATGAAACTGTAGCCGGCGAAGAGCTCATCACTACCATCACCGGTCATCACATTTTTTGCTCCTTTTTCTCTAGCCAGTTTCAATCCAAAGTAAGCAGCTATATCATTGGGGATAGCGGGGTCGAAGCTCTTCAAAATCCCAATCACTATAGGTATGGAATGGAGTGCTTCCTCAATACCGATTATCCGGTGATAAGATTTGATATGGAGGGCTCGGGTAAGTATCTTAGCATACTCTCTATCTTCTCCATGGGGTGCCAGAGTGACTGTAAATGCACTAACCCCAGGAGCAAGAGAGGCGAGGATACTTGAATCCAGCCCACCGGAAAGTAGAAGTCCCTCAGCTCTGCTCTCATTCACGGCACACTTAAGTTTGTTTCTTATCTCGTCGATTAAGACTTGCATCGAAGTACCTCTTACATGCTATTAGACGAAGCACAGAGTATATCCTTAAAATTTAAAAGGCTCCAGCTTTGCCTAAACAGTATATGGAAAAAAGAGCGGTCAGTTCGATAATTTCATTGAGGGCTCCCAGGGTATCACCGGTAATTCCTCCAATTCGACTCTTAAAATAGAGTGTTGAGAGATAGACTGCCCCCAAGCATACTCCCATAATATAGAGGAAGGAAGACTTGAATATAACCAGCCCCAGGATAGTTATGGTTAAACTCGTCCAAAAAACGGTTCCTCCTCCCTTGTGGGCGGTAAAAGCTTTCCCCAGCCCTTCCATACGGGTATAAGGCGCCAGATAAACTGCCATAACCATAGACCACCGGCCAACTGCCGGTGCTAGGAGAAGGGTTCCCATCTTCAGGGGAGGCTCTATCTCTAGAAGCAGGAGGAATTTCAACCCTAGAAGACTCACCAGGCCAACGGTACCTTTGGCTCCAGTGGATGGGTCCTTCATTATTTTGAGTCTTTCCTCCTTAGTTTTACCCCCGGACAGTCCATCAATAGTATCCATGAAGCCATCCAGGTGGAGAGCCCCGGTGATAAGGACCCAGCCTAGAAGCACCAGCGCATTAACCAGAAGAGGTGAGAAGAAGATAGAGCCAATTCGATGGACTAAAAAAAGAAAGCCTCCAATCGCCAATCCCACCAGAGGGAAAAAAGCCATAGAGGAGGCTAGAGGCTCCTCTCTTTCCTCTAATGCAGTCCCCAGGGGAATAATGGTCAAGAAACGAAAGGCTGCTAGAAGGCTTTTCAATTTAATTTCCTTAAGAATACCTCGGGACTGTTCCCCTCCATACACGTATAAATCTTCTAAATACCAATACTCTGCCGGTACTCTCAAGGGATGCTTGTTTCCTCTTCCCGGGATACGCGGGCCTCTTCAAAAGTGGCCATCTCATTTAGAATTTTGACTCCCAGTTCCACCAGTTTCATACCCACCACTGCCCCTGTGCCTTCGCCCAATCTCATATTCAAGTCTAACAGCGCAGTCTTATCCATATAATCAAGAGCGATTTGATGTCCTTTTTCCTGGGATCTGTGTGCGGCAATAAGGTAATCTTTTAGAGGGGGACAAAACTCACAAGCTATGAGAGCACTGGCGGTGGAGATGAAGCCATCCATGACTATAGGGACCCTGTGGGCAGCAGCCGCTAGAATACAGCCCACCAACCCCCCTATCTCAAATCCTCCCACCTTACTCAAAATATCAATCGGATCGCGAGGGTCGGGCTGATTGATCTTAAGAGCCTTCTCGATGACTTCTATCTTTCTCTTGAGTCTATCATCATCTATCCCCGTTCCTCTACCAGTAACATCTTGAACTCTAGATCCGGTTATGCAGGCTACAATGGCGCTGCTGGGGGTGGTATTAGCGATGCCCATATCTCCGATACCGGCTATATCAATACCACTGGTAGTCGCTTCCTCCTCAAAAATCTCTATTCCCCCTCTGATGGACTGAACAGCCTGGCATCTCGTCATGGCTGAACCCTTCATCATATTCTGTGTTCCACAGGCTACCTTTTTGTTAATGAGTTCTTTGCTCATCTTTATCTCGCTTACTACTCCCATATCTATAACCAGAACCTTTGCTCCCACTCCCCTGGCTAGAACATTTATGGCTGCTCCTCCTTGAAGAAAGTTATAAACCATCTGGAGGGTGACCTCCTGAGGAAAAACACTCACTCCTTCCCTGGCTACACCATGATCTCCCACCATGGTAAAGACAACTTTCCTGTCCAGGGTGGGGTTTTTTCTACCAGTGATAGCTACTACTATTTTGGCCAACTCCTCCAATCTCCCCAGACTTCCCCTGGGCTTAGTGAGACTATCCAGCCGACGTTGAGTCTCCTCAAGAACTTTGGTGTCAATGGGTTTGATTTTTCCTACAGTCTCGGTGATTCTTCTCATAAAACTCTCCTTTATTTAACTTTTTATGGGTTGCTCTTTATTCTCATGGGAATTCCTGATATCATAAGATAGACTTCCTGAGCTTGCTCAGC
>JAUVZN010000045.1 GCA_030602545.1 Candidatus Aerophobota bacterium | reverse complement strand
AGCTCAATCTGCTCCTCTTCCAGTTCCGGATACATGGGTAAAGATATTACCTCCTCGGAAGCTTTTTCTGAGACGGGGAAATCCCCCCTCTTATAACCCAGATGGGCATAAACCTCCTGCAGATGCAGGGAAAGAGGATAGTATACCCTTGTCCCAATTCCTTTCCTGGTTAAATAATCTCCTAATTTGTCTCTCTCGCGAACCCGAATAGTGTAAATGCAAAAGGTATGCCGGGCATAGGGAATCTGGGAAGGGACACTTGCTAACCCCTTTAAGCTGGATAGTAGTTCATCATAAAGAGAAGCCTTCTCGCGGCGCATCTCTATCCAGCCATCCACATGTTTTAGCTTAACTCTGAGAGCAGCGGCCTGAAGTTCATCCAGCCGACTGTTGTATCCTACCAGGGAATGAAGATAAGGAGCTTTTGCTCCATGCACCCTGAGGAGCCTCAGCCGTTCGGCTATCTTTTCATGATTGGTAAGAATCATGCCGCCATCCCCACAAGCTCCCAAATTCTTGGTGGGGTAAAAGCTAAGACAACCCAGCTCCCCAATGGAACCAACTTTTTTGGTGGACTGAGAGAAGTTATATTCTGCACCAAAAGCCTGGGCGGCATCTTCAACGATAGAAAGATTATGCCTTCTAGCGACTTCCATAATGGGTCTCATAGAAGCAGGCTGTCCATAAAGATGAACAGGAATTATAGCTTTGGTTTTTTGGGTTACCTTTTCTTCGATCTTTGTGGGATCGATATTGAAACTCTCCTCCTCAATATCCACAAATACAGGTTTGGCTCCCGCCTGGGTAATAGCCTCAGCCGTAGCAAAGAAAGTAAAAGGCGTAGTTATGACCTCATCTTCTTTACCGATGCCCAGGGCATTGAGAGCAAGCACTAAGGCATCCGTCCCCGAGGCCACTCCCACCGCACACTTCACCCCGCAGTAGCGAGCTATTTCATCCTCCAGAGACCTCACATTGCATCCCAGGATGTAGGATCCACTACTCAGTACTTCCTCAGTCGCTCTATTGATCTCGTTCTTAATGGTCTCATATTGAGATTTTAGATCAACTAAGGGAACTTGCACCTTCAAGGTCGTATCTTTAAGCATATTCACTTTCCTCGCTCATAATAAGTTGCTCTTTTCTTTGCCAGTATATTATCAGCATAATAGAAACAGGTCAAGATCATTGAGGAGGACATGCTCCGCATTTCCCCCTCAAAGCTGCGCTGCTCCCCCTTAAAAAATGAAGAGTTTAATAATTTCCTGTATGGTCAAATCTCGCCTCGAGAAGCTTCGTTTGGGAAAAAGTGCACAGAACTTTGGGGAAACTTCAATGGAGCCATCCCTTTTGACATAGGGAAGCTGCCATGATACAATCCATACTATCACAGAAATGCTCTTCTGGAAGAGCAAAAATAGAGGATATTTTCTCATGATTCTAGTAACCGGCTGCTGTGGATTTATTGGATCTCATCTAGCGGAAAGACTCCTCAAAGAGGGCGAGGATGTCTTAGGCATAGATAATTTCGATCCCTATTACCCCCGTGAGCTCAAGCTCAAGAACTTAAAGATTTTGAGGGACTATAAAAAATTTCAATTTGTCGAAGAATCCATATTGGGTGACTTGAAACATCTATTCCAAAGGGTATCCATTGTTTATCATCAAGCGGCCATCGCCGGGGTGAGAAACTCACTAAGGGACCCTTTAAGATATGTGGAAAACAACCTCCTTGGTACTACAAATATCCTCAATTTATCAAGAAATTCTGGGGTAGAGAAAGTAATTTTCGCCTCCTCATCCTCGGTCTATGGGGAAGTAGCGGAAAGTGAACTGCCCATTGAGGAGTCTCACAAATTAGAACCTATCTCACCTTACGGATATTCCAAAAAACTATGTGAGGAAATTTGCCAGATGTACAGCAGAATCTGGGGTCTTGCGGTAGTTTCTCTTCGGTACTTCACCGTTTATGGACCAAGACAGAGGCCGGATGAGGCCTTTAGTAAATTCATTAAGAAAATTCTAAAAGGTGAGAGGCTGGAAATCTACGGTTCTGGAGAGCAGACCAGGGATTTTACCTATATTTCAGACGCCGTTGACGCCACCCTGCTGGCGGCCAGGAGAGGCCAGGGAGTATACAACATTGCCTCTGGATCTCGCATAAGTGTGAATAAAGCTCTTTCTATTATTTCCAGGATAGGCGGCCTCAATCCCAAAATAGTACATAAGGAAAAACAGCAAGGCGACGTAACCCATACCTGGGCGAGTATCTCTAAAGCGAAGAGCGAGCTAGATTATAGGCCGAAGATTGTTTTGGAACAAGGGCTCAGGGAACATTTCCAGTGGCTGAGGGATGAGCTGAAACAATGAAACTGCTCATAAAAAACAATTTCTTAAGTGCGAAAACTGGTACGTTGCTGAGGGATGAGGCTTAGCGCTGCCAGAAGATAGAAAAGAAGGGCACATGATACCACTACATTGAATCCAAAGGATATGGCTAAAACGGTAGCCAGTACCGGACTTACGACTGAAGCGCAGCCATTGATACCCCAGGCCCAGGGAACCAAGGGAGGATTTTCAGAGGAGACTGTCGTGAGGCCCAGGGGGAAAGGCATTCCCATAAATAAGGCCAGGGGAGCGATGAGAAGAAGGGAAATAAGAATTTTTATGGAATCAGGGAAGGAGATAAAGAAGCTGAAGATGTGATCAATGGAAAATAGATAGACCAAAGTAACCATTATTATTGCTCCCACAGCTACAGCTACTTTAAAAGAGCTTGCCAGGGAAAATCGCCCGGATAGATAGCTTCCCCATCCGGAGAAAAACAGAAACCCTGCTATGGTGACGGCTGCTGCATAGATGGGATAGGAAAGAAAGAGGGTAAATTTCTGAATGAAGGAAATTTCCATAAACATATAGGCCAGCCCTAAGGAGAGAAAATAGATAAAGACTCTCGCCCTACTTCCCCTTGCCCCTCTTCCTTTCAGGAAAAACAGGGGCAGGATGATGAGAAAAATACTCACCCCCACTGCCTGAACTAGAGTTGCCAGGAGAATGATATAACCCCATTCCATAAAGGGCACCCATTCGGCCCCCATGGTTTTAAGAAGATGGGGCAGGGATCTCAAGCGAAAAAAATGGAAAAAATAGGGGGAGTTGTCGGTGGCCGGAACAATGTCAAACAAATAGTCCCGGTAAAAGCTATCTCTATTTGGTGAAAGAATCCTGGAGCTGGCCTCATAGTAATGGGGTTTTTCCAGGATATTATATCGATTGACCTCACCTGGTTTAATGCCAGAGTACCAGATAACATCGAACAACCGCTCTTCACTGAACTCTATTAGCTTTTCTATTTGAGAGGGAGTAAAGGAAGAGCTTTTAATGAGTAAAGTTGAGGTGGCCCAGCTTCTTATGAAAATCAAATGGGAAGAAGGATCATCTACTCCAAGCTTTTGCAGAGCCTCCACCGCCGTGGCAAATAGCTTAATTCCATCCCGGGGAGGCATCCTTAGCCATCGGGTAATAGAGAGAATTCCTTCAGAACTCAAATGCCCAAGGTACTCTTTCATAGCCTCAAGGGTATAAATGTAGCTCTCTGAAAGAGCGTAAACTCCTGCTGATGAGGCAGCGAAGGAGTCCAGCAGGGCTATCTGGATTAGATCGTACTTCTCTGAACTTGCCTGGATGAATCCACGCCCCTCGGCTACTTTGACGCTCACCTCTGGCCGTGAATAAATATGATTAGAAAACTCACCGTATTTCTCCCTTACCAGATCCACTATCTGAGGATTTATCTCTACAGCTTTTACTGATGGGGCTCTGTGATATAAAGCGGTGAGGATTTCTGAGCCTCCTCCTGAACCCAGGATAAGAACCCTGGGGTTTTCCAGAAGATGATAGGCCAAAGCTGCGCTCCTGTAGTCTAGATACCTTAAATTTTTTAGATCGCCGCCGAAATTGGTTATGGCACACATAGAATCTGCATCTATAAAAAGGGCTAACTGAGGAGGAAGCTCACCATGAAAATTCAAGCTCAGTCCCGGGGCATACCTTATAGCTGGAGATTCCAGTACATGGATTACCCCAAGGGGAGAGGAAGATTGGCTCAAGACCCTGGCTCCAGGTAAATGAAGAGAGGTCATCAGAGCTTTGTATTGAGAGATCTGAAGCCGTGGAGGATAAAGAAAAAAAACGAACATTATAAAAAATGAGGCTAAAATGAGGAGCTGGAGGGATCTTTTACTCAGACTGAGGGCGGAAATGACGCTGGCCAAAAAAGCGAGGGCAGCTATGGTAAGAAGGAGATGGGTGGGGGAAAGAATATACATCAAAAGGACGGCTGCCAGAGCTCCCGCTCCTGAACCCAGGAGATTATAGAAGTAAACCTTATGTATTTTGCCAGCAAATCTTATGAAGGAGATGCCAATGCAGCTAGCTCCCAGAAAGAAAGGAATGAACAAAACCAGGTAATATCCTAAAAGATAAAGGTACTGCTCTTTGAACCAGACAATAAGAAAAGGGTCAAAGGGGATTCTCTGAGAAAGAACCAAGGAGAAATACAGGGATATGGAAAAGAGAAAAGAGAAAAGAGTAAAAAGAGAATAAAATCTTCTTCTAAGCTTTTTTCTGAATAGAGCAATAAAGCTTCCGCTGGCTCCAAAGCCTAAAAGGGCAATACTAATAGCCATATAGGCAAAATGGGACCAGCTGGTGATGGAAAAAATTCTCATAAGGAGAATTTCGTAGGAGAGAAGGGAGAGGGAGATGAAAAATAGGGAAAGAAAGATGTTCATTCTGATATCTAATGTTCACCCAGCATGGGGACGAATCTTACCGGTAGGATATTCCTGCTGACAATCTTGCCATTCTTCTTTTCCACCAGCATCAGATTTTGAGCCCAGAATACGCTTCCCACGGGGATACACATTTTCCCTCCCTCACTCAGCTGCTGGATAAGGGGAGGCGGAATATGGGAGGCGGCGCAGGTGACAATGATGGCATCAAAGGGCGCATACTCCGGCCAACCGTAGTATCCATCAGCTATCTTCACCTTTACGTTATCGTATCCTAGATCCTCCAGTCTCTCTTTAGCCGAGGTTCCCAGCTCCTCAAAAATCTCAATGGTATAAACCTCATCCACAATCTCGGAAAGAACCGCTGCCTGGTACGCTGAACCTGTCCCCACCTCCAGGACCCTGTCCGAACCTTCAGGATTCAGGAGCTCTGTCATCAAAGCCACAATGTAGGGCTGAGAAATGGTCTGGCCAAATCCTATGGGAAGAGGGTTATCCTCATAGGCATGGGGTATGAGATTCTCAGGAACGAACCTGTGACGGGGAACTTTCCCCATAGCCTGAAGAACCTTCTCATCCTTAACTCCACGGGCCTGGATCTGCTCGGCCACCATCGCCTCCGCCTTCCCCCTGTATATATCCTCTTCCCTTTTTCCCCTCAAGGGATAGACCACAAAAAAGATGAGGAGCACTAATAAACCTATTATGACAAATAAGTAGAATGGGTATTTTCTCATCCTGGATAAGCTCACTTTAAGGATTTAAGCCAAGGACCAACTCTCTTTTCCAGATCTTCATTTAGAACAAAGAATATGACTCCTTCTCTAGTTCCGGTACCTATCTCATTATGCTTTCAGAAACAGAGGAAAACTCTTCGGCTGGCTTTCTTTCAGGAAGATGAAGTATCTTTTGCTTTTTCTGGATCTTCCTGATAATTCGCCATCCTCATGGTTTTTTGCAGTGCATCACGATTTTCTCTTACTTCCTCAAGTAAGGTGTTGAGGCGAGATTCGATGGATTGGAGAACCCAGAACTCATAATGGTTGATCCTGGCTTCATTATAAATGAAGTAGCCGATTTTTATGGAAAGGAGAAGAAGGCCTATCTCCAGAGAGGATTTGGCAAATACCCCGGTGGTGAATATCCCGATGGTAAAGCAGGTGACTATGGCTCCGAAGAACACACCAGTGAGGATCTTGCTTTTCAAGGTGGGTTTCCCCCCCCACGAGGCTATGGCAGGGGCAATATCTCGCGCCTCCCTCTCCAGATCTTCTTCCCTGATGACATTATCCAATTTCTTCACCTCCCTTTAACCTAGCTCTGTGCTTAGAATATCAGTTCTCTAGCCACAGTCAAGAGAGTTTTTCTTTTCAACTCTCAAGCACTTTTACGATGCCTTTTTGCCAGAAGTATAATATCGCGCAACTCCTCAATGTTTTTAGCCCGTAGCCAGTTCTTGTCAAAATCCACATCTTGTGTAATTTGTGCAATCGCTGATAGTGCACGTAAATGGAAGCTCCTTTCGTCACGCGAACCCACTAATATGAACGCAGCATAAACAGGTGGCAAGTCTTGAGTGAAATCAATACCAGCCTCGCATCTTGCTATAACCAGCTCGAATTTATGCTCACCATCAATGGTTATATGTGGAATCGCCAACCCGGGTCGTATTTCCGTTGTTGAGTCCTCCTCACGTGCGATAAAAGAATCAAGCAATTGCCTGGCATCAATGTTTAATCGTTCGGCGATTTTCTTTGCAACAATTTTGAAAAAATCTATAAGGGTAATTTGTTTACCTATGTCAATTATTTCAGATTCTTTCACTAATCTATCAAATCTATCCTCAACTATCTCATCACGCTCTTCTAAAATCTCGCGCAGCTCAGCGCCTAATGAATCGCCTGCTATCTCTTTAGCTGTGACACGCTCAACAATATGTATCAATGCGGCCTTACGCATAGCCTTCTCACCAACGTAAATCTTATGCCATAGAATGCTGGCAAGGACGAACCCGCCTGTTACCAAAAGCGCCACACTACCCATCGAATATAGGAGAAAGCCGTAGGCGATTAGTCCCACCATGGGTAGCCAGGGATATAATGGCGAAATGAATGCTGGCTTGTAATTCAGAATTCTCGACTCCCGCATAATAATACATGCCAGTATCACGAATATAAATAATATGATCTTCATGGTAGAGGCCACTTTTACAAGATTCCCAAGGTTCAGAAAGAGTATAGACACTATCATAAAAATTCCAGTAAATATTATAGAGAAATGAGGTGTGTTGAATCGCTTATTCACCTTTGCAAAAAATTCCGGCAGGAGTTGGTCACGACTCATTGCCATAGGAAAGCGTGAGGCAGACAATATGCCAGCATTAGCCGTAGATACGAAAGCAAGTATTGCTGCAAATGCCATAGTTACACCGCCAATTGTACCAAAGATTCTATATCCACCGGTTGATAGAGGGGTAAGTGAGTGTGCAAATTCGTCCCTATCCAGCAAACCCGTAGTTACAAAAAGGGTCAATGCATAAAGGAGTAATACCACAAAAAATGCTAATATCATTCCGTAGGGGATATTCTTTACAGGATCCTTAATTTCTTCGCCAATGCTTGCAACTTTCGTCAGGCCACCAAATGATATAAAAACCATACCAACTGCTGCAAGCAGTACGCGCCTATCTAACGGGATAAGCGGAGCGTACCTTTGAACATTAAGTGCCATCGCTCCCCGAAAGATATAAAGAGATAATAAAGCTATAAGTAGCATCACAAGAAAAACCTGAACCTTACCCGTGAGTTTGACACTTCTCAAATTAAGGATGATAAAAAACACACAGAATCCGATGGCAATGAATTTAATCTCCCATTCAGTAATATTTGGGTTGATCAATGTGGCAAATACACCGATACCCACTAATGCAAATGCACTTTTAAGACTGAGGGACAGCCAACTGGCAAGCCCGCCTATCGTACCCGCTGCTGAACCCATGCTTCGCTCGATAAAGAAATAACTACCACCGGCTCTGGGCATAGCCGTGGCCAGCTCAGTCTTAGCAAACAACGCTGGTAAGATTAATACACCTGCCAGAATATAGACTAAAATTACCGCTGGACCAACTTTGGCATAAACCAGCCCGGGAAGAACAAACAAACCAGAACTAATCATTGCGCCAGCGGCGATAGAGAACACATCGATACCGCTCAATTGGCGGATTAACTTCCTATTTTGATTATACATACCTTCACCATAGGGATTTTTCCTTTATCACCATTTAATACTACCTAGCAAAAAATGAAAATCAAGTCCTTTTTTCTTGACAATTCCCTCTCCTCTAGTAATATTCGGGATGTAAGGAGGATTTCTACATGAAGAAGAGATACGATCCAGGGGAAGTGGAGGGGAAGTGGGGAGATTTCTGGGAAGAAAAAAAATACTTCCTGCCTCGTCCCACCCCCCGTGGATCGTCTTTCTCTATGGTCATGCCCCCTCCCAACATTACCGGATCTCTGCACATGGGACACGCCTTCAACCATACCCTGCAGGATATCCTGGCCCGCTACAAAAGGATGCAAGGATACGAAGTTCTATGGATTCCAGGGATCGATCATGCGGGAATAGCTACCCAGCACGTGGTGGAAAAGAGCCTGGCCAGGGAGGGCCTGAGCCGAGAAAAACTGGGAAGAGAGGAATTTATCAAGAGGGTATGGCAATGGAAGGAAAAATACGGAGGGCGGATTTTTGCTCAACTGAAGAGCTTGGGTGTCTCCTGCAGTTGGGAGGACAGCGTCTTCACCATGGATTCTGGCCACTCTCGGGCTGTGGAGGAGGTATTCATTCGTCTATACCAGGAAGGATACATCTACCAGGGAGATTATATCATTAACTGGTGCCCCGGATGCCAGACAGCCTTATCGGACATTGAGGTAGAATACCAGGAGAGAGAAGAGAAACTCTACTACATAAGGTATCCCTTCAAGAACAAGACAAGAGGGGAGTGCATGGTAGTAGCTACTACCCGGCCGGAGACCATGTTGGGGGATACGGCAGTAGCCGTAAATCCCCAGGATGAAAGATTCAAGGATCTGGAAGGGAGAAAGCTCCTTCTGCCTCTCATTGAAAGAGAGCTTCCTCTGGTTTATGATAGATATGTGGATTCAGAATTTGGATCAGGAGCTTTAAAAGTCACCCCTGCCCATGATGCTAA